>JAHYIU010000010.1 GCA_019429425.1 Candidatus Syntrophosphaera sp. | reverse complement strand
ACGTAATCAAAACCCTATTGAAAAGAGCATACGGATACAAGGACTTTGATTACTTCAGACTCAAAGTTCTGCAACGCTGTGGATACCTCATGGATGGACTTACCCACTCTTATTGAACATGAGCCTTTTTTTTCGGGGCAGGTTAAGGCAAATCTTCCCAGAGCAGAGTATGGCGCAATCCGTAGGTGGAAACTCTCACCCCCTCCAGAGTGAAATGCTCAAGTATTCCAGCCGCGATCATGGCTCCAGCCAGGATGATGTCCGCACGCGAGGCCGGCATCCCTTTGATTCCTTTGCGCCCTTCGTTATCCAAATCTCGGAATAGATTTTTCTGCCGCGCAAGTTCCTGCCGGGTGAGCAAATAGCCCTGCACTTTGTCCGGATCGAAACTATCCAGTCCCAGGCCCACGGCGGCCAGGGTGGTCAGGGTTCCCCCGCAGGCGATGGTAAACAGCGGCTCCCTTTGCGGAAGCTGGTCCCGCAGCATTTTCCGAATGTGCTCAGCCAGGAGCGAAAGTTCCTCAGCTTTGGGCGGATCGTTGTGGATAAACTGTTGGGTGAGGGTCACGGCGCCCAAAGGCAGGCTGTGCCTGGCCTCTATGCTGACACGATCGCCGAAGCTGAATTCCGTGCTGCCTCCGCCGGAATCGACGACCAGGGCCGGAACCCCTTTGGGGGCCATCTCCACTGAGGCTAGAAAGGTTAGCCGGGCCTCCTCTTCAGGACGGAGGGTGCGCAGTTCCCAACCCAGTTCCTCCAGCACCATCTGCTTGAAGAGGTCGGCATCTTTGGCCTTGCGCAGGGTTTCCGCGCCCACGCATTGCACCTTTTCCACCCTTCGTTTTTGGCAGATATCCCGGATTTCCCTCAGAGCGCTTAGATTGCGCTGCATCGCCTCCGCACCGATCTGGCCGCTTTCCGCGAGTTTTTCCCCCAGCCTGGGAGCGCGGTTGATATCCTCCAGAATGTCGATTCCCTCTTCCAGGACCGAGGCGATCACTGCCTTGATCGAGTTGGTGCCAATGTCGATTACTGCTTTGAACATAATATCCTCCTATTGTTAACGCAAGGCCATCAACACCGCTTCCGGGGTGGCCGGAAAGCCCAGTTCCGCTTCCGGATCGGCCGCATGGATGGCGTTTTGGATGGCAAACCAGACGGACAGGCCATAGATGAAAGGCGGCTCGCCGGTCGCCTTGCTGCCAAAAACACTGGCGTATCCAGCTCCCGAGGGAACCATCTCCACATCGAGTTTCTCCGGGATCTCGCGTACCGTGGGGATCTTGTAAGTGGATGGGTTCACAGCCAGATAGCGGCCCTGGGAGTCCATTGGAAGATCCTCGATCGTACACCAGCCGTGGCATTGCGCGAAAGCGCCGACGATCTGGCCCCGGTCGATCTCCTCGCTCAGGCTGTTGCCGTTCTCATGCACGATGAAGCTTTTCAGGACGCGGTGTTCGCCGCTGAGGGCGTCGATCTGCACCTGCGAGAGGGCGCAGCCGCAAACGTAGTAGTGAAAAGGATCTCCCACTCCCCTCACCCGGTCGAAATGCACTCCCGGGGTCTTGTAATAGCCATAGGCCGCCAGCGGGATGCGGGAATTGTAGGCATGGCGCACCAATTCTGGGAAGGCGATCCAGTTTTCCCTTTCTTGTTCAGCAAAGACCTTTCCATCTTCGAAGCGGAGTTGATCTTCGGAGCATTCGACCCCTTTTCCGGCCAGGAGTTCCAAAGCCGCGGGGGCAAGCTGCTGGCGGACCTTTTCGGATGCGATGCGCGAGGCGTTGCCGTTGAGGTCACTGCCGGTAGAAGCCGCTGTGGGAGAAGCATTTCCCACTCTCTGGGAGTTGTTGCTCTCCACCCGGATCCGCTCCAGCGGAATGCCCAGCACCCGGGAAACCACGATGGCGCATTTGGTGCTGACTTCCTGGCCCATTTCCACGCCTCCGGTGGTGAGCGACGCGCTGCCGTCGATGTAGATCCAGAGCAGCGCGGAAGCCTGATTGAGCAAGGCGGTGGTGAAAGAAATGCCAAACTTGACCAGCACGACGCCGAGGCCCTGTTTGGCACCTTCGTGCGAGGCGTTGAACCGCATAACTTCTTCTTTCAGCGAGGCATAAGCGCTGTTTGCCTCCAGTTTTTCCAGCAATCCTCTGAGATTACTTTCCAGCACGGCCTGGCCGTAGGGAGCTTTGTCTCCGCTCTGGTATGCATTGGCCTTGCGCAGCTCCAGAGGGTCCAAACCGAGGCGGGCGGCGATCTTTTCGATCACGGCCTCGATCATGAAGATGCCCTGGGGCGCGCCAAAACCCCTGAAAGCCGTGTTGGGAGGAAGGTTGGTGCGGCAGGCCCGGCCCCGGATGCGGACGTTGGGAATGTGATAGGCGTTTTCAGCGTGGAACATGGCGCGCTCCAGGATGGCGATGGAAAGATCGGCATAGGCCCCGCCGTTGCTGAGCAGTTCAATGTCAAGAGCGCTGATCCGTCCGGAAGAATCGAAGCCGACCTGCCAGCGGCCTTCGAAGGGATGGCGTTTCCCGGTCACCCGCATGTCCTCATCCCGCGTGAGCAGGATCTGCACGGGTTTGCGGGTCAGCCAGGCACCCAAACCTGCCAGGCAAGCCCAGAGCGTTGCTGCGCGTTCCTTGCCTCCGAAAGCCCCGCCCAGCCTGGGAACTTCGATGATGATGTGGTGCGCGGGCAAGCCCAGAACGTGGGAAAGCACTTCCTGGACCTCCATCGTGCTTTGCGTGGCCGTGTGCAGGGTGATCTGGCTGCCTTCGCCAGGCACGGCGCGGCAGCGCTGGCTTTCCATGTAGAAATGTTCCTGCCCCGCGGTCCGCGTTACTCCGGCCAAGGTGAAAGGCGCTTCCCGCAAGGCTTTTTGCGCGTCGCCGCACTCTATCTTGCGCTCGGGGACATACCATTCCCCGGCTCTGTCAGCCGCGTCGATCTCCAGCAGCAGAGGCAATTCCTCGTATTCCAGTTCGATCAGCTTCACCGCGTCCTCGGCCAGAATCTCGTCCTCAGAAAGCACCATGGCCAAAGGCTGGCCGGCATACATGATCAAGGTTTCCGGAAACAGCGGCTCGTCCTTGATCACATGTCCGATCTGGTTTTCCCCGGGGATGTCCGCGGCAGTTACAACCCTCTCCACTCCTGGCACGGAGGCCGCTTTGGAAACATCCAGCCTGGTGATGCGGGCGTGGGCAACTGGAGCGAAGAGAAACTTGGCATAAAGCATGTTGGGAAGCGGGACCTCGTCTCCGATGAAGCGCGAAGATCCCGTCAGATGAAGCTTTCCGCTGATGTGGGGAGGCAGTTTGCTCATGATTGGCCCCCTTCCAGAAATTCCCGCAGATACTTGAGCACATGGTTGCGGATCAGTTTTGAGCGATAGGCATCCGAGCCGCGCACATCGGAGATCGGCTGAAATTCCGCGGCCACGAAGTCGGCTATTTCAGACGGGTGCAAGCCCTGCAACTCCATGTTGGCCAAGGCGTTGTGGAATTGGCGCGAGAGTTTGGGCACCGGCGCGACCCCGCCCAGGGCAAGTTCGGCAAAGCAGATCCTGCCATCCCGCTCCTCGATCCGCACCGCGGAAACAACCGATGATATGTCCACCGCCTTGCGCTTGGCGGCTTTCAGGCTGCGCAGGAAGGCGCTTTGCGGAGGAAGGGGGATCAGGATGGACTTGATGATCTCGTCCGGCCGCAGAGCCGTTTTCCGATAATCCAGAAAAAACCCGCGCAGGGGCAGTTTGCGCTCGCCGGAAGAGGAATACAGCACCAACGAGGCTTCCAGGGCCAGCAACAGGGGCAGGGTGTCCCCGATCGGCGAAGCGTTGGCAATGTTTCCGGACAGGGTGGCAAAATTGCGGATCTGCCGGGAGGCTACAAGCATGATCAGATCTTGCAGGACCGGCAGGGAGGATGAGATCGCCTCGGAGCAAAGCAGGTCTGAATAGGTGGCATTGGCGCCGATGCTGATCCCATCAGGCCCGGATTCCACGCGGTCCAGCCCGGGCAGGGCGCTGAGGTCGATCAGAACGGGGTATTGGCGCCTTTGCACATTCATCTGCACCATGATGTCCGTCCCGCCGTTGATGATCGTGTGTTCCGGTTCTTGATGCAGCAAGGTGGCAAGGTCTTCCAAAGTGCTGGGAAGGTGATACTTGCGGCAATGGCGCAGCGGGACGCCGATTTTTTCCACGGATCCGGATGGCCCCTGGAATGCCAGGACCTCCTTCTCCAATGCCCTGCACCAATCTGGAACGATCTCGTCCGGAGCGAACTTATCCGCCATAAACCGCGCGGCCTGCAGAATGCTGTCATAGCCCGTGCAGCGGCAAAGATTGCCTTCCAGCGCGGCCAGGATCTCCGCTTCGGAGGGATGCAAAACGCTGGCCAGAAGGGCAAAGAGGCTCATCACGAAGCCCGGGGAGCAGTAGCCGCATTGGGTGGAGTGGAAATCCAGCATCGCCTGCTGGATGGGATGCAGCTTATCAGGTGTGCCCAGGCCTTCGACCGTGATCAGATGCTTGCCGTGCAGCCTGGCGGCATTGTAAAGGCAGGAATTTACGGCCTCGTAGCGGACCGCGCCGTCCCGGACCCTGGCCAGAACGACGGTGCAGGCACCGCAATCCCCCTCGTTGCAGCTGCATTTGGTGCCATAAAGCTGCGCGTTTTGCTGCAGAAACTCCAGGGTGGTCTGGGCCGGAGGGATTTCCGCGCGGAAGGGCTTGCCGTTCAGCCAGAACCGCACGCGGTTGTATTGGTAGGCGCGGCCTGATGCCTCATTCAAAAGGCTGGGGTTATCGGTCTTGTTCATCGTACCTGCCTCTGCAAGGGTTTATGCCATCAGCGCCAACGCTTTGATATTTGTCCAGCTTTTTTTCTGCGTAGGCCTCTGAAAGTCCTTGATTCACCCATTTATCGCCCAAATCAGTTTTGCCTAATTCATGTTTGCATCATCTGGCCCCCCTTATCAATACGGTGTCAATACGGACTCACTACGGACTTTGTCCGTAATGAGTCCGTATTGACACCGTATTGATAAGGGGGGCGACATGAGTAACATCCAATTATATGGTTGAGAGGCAACCACATATGTTATATAAATGAATGCCTTGCGGAAAGAACGCCATAGCCTCATTTTTTACAGACACATAGGCGATCGCAAGACGGGATCACAGCAGATCGCGGCTGAATCCTGCGCAGAGGGGCAAGTCCGCTCAAAAGTGCCGGCTGACTTTCTTCCTTTCCAGGATTGGGGATCAGGTCATTGTTCCGATTTCGTGAGGCGCCCGTCTTCCGTAATCATGAGTTCTGTTTGGGGATCGAGCCGCAGGGTGGCGACAAAGGTCTTGGACGTGGTCTCCAATATTGGTTTGAGCCGTTTTCCTGAGTGGTCCAGAGGCTTCATTTGGAGCTTGGAAAGCGATCTGGCGTAGCTTCCGCGGTCCAGCCAATGCTGCCTTTGGGCGTAGTAAACCTGGCGCAGATACTCGCGGGCCTGTTCTTCCTGTGGGATGATGAATCCAGGGTCCGCCTCGCCGCTGCGGGCACGGGTGAAAAACACGTATCCCCAGCGCTCGGGATAGTGCATGTTGATCAGGCCCTGGGGACTCCAAACCCAGTTATATTCGGGCTTTCCGGGAACTTTCTCATACTGTCCGTCCAGGATCTGGGTTTGCCATTGCACGCGGGAAAAATTGATGCGCCAGAAGTCGCCTTCCTCCGGGGGGACTGGTTTATTGGCAAATTCCGCCATGGCCTCCCAAGGGATCAGCATTTCCACGGTCCATTCCAGATCGGTGTCGCTGGGGTCGTTGAGCGTGCCTTCGATCCCGATCGCGACCTCCAGGCCGGGGCATTCCCAGCCGTTGAGAGCAGAATGCTCGTCGCGGTAGGGCTTGATCAGAAACAGGTCCCAGACCGTTCCCAGGGCGTTGACCTCGATCTCGGCGTAGTGGTGGGTGTCGCCGTCGGGATCGATGAAGACCTCAAAGTCGTTGTCCTGGAAGATGACGGAGTCGTGTTGGGTGAGTTTGGCCCAGATGTGCGGATCGTACAATCTGGCAGCGATATAGAGGCCTTGGCTGTCCCAGAGCATTTTCACCCGCGTATCCAGATGGGGGGCGGGCTGGATTTCGCCCTCGATATCGGTGAAAAGCTCGGTCCAAGGGGCCTCCATCCAGTCGGGTTCATCCAGGCTGCCGTCAACCCTGATCTCCCGGAAAGTGTGGAAACAGGTGTAGCTGCGGGGCGCGAAAGGCAGGGCGGGAACGGGAAAGGTTTCCGCGGCGAGGATCCCGCAAAGCAGGATGAGCGCGGTCATTAGGATCTTATTGCGCATGGATCTCCTCCATTAGTTGATCTATGGTGCTGATTGCCAGGCAGACGCAGGTGTCCGCCGCTCCGTAATAGAGAAAAACTTCGCTTTCCGGCAAGGCAAAGCCCTCCGCATCGGTCTGGATCGGGATCGCCGCGCTGGGGAAAACGACGTTGGGCACCTGGCCGGTTAGTTCGTAGAGTTCGCGCGGCTCGAGGATGTTGTATCTGCCCCGCGCCAGGGTTTGCCAAGGTTGGCGCAGGTCCTGGAGCGAAACTCCGGCCTGGTAGATGTTGTTGCCGGCAAAATGGGTTGCCACGCCGTGATAGATGTGCAGCCAGCCCTTTCTGGTCTTGATCGGGGGCGGCCCGGAGCCGATCAGTTCGTCCCAGTAATGGGGCCGTCCGGAAAAGACCTCCGCGACCGGATGCCAGTTGATCAGGTCCGGCGAGGCGCTGCAGACAATGGCGGAGCCGGTCTTCACGCCTCCGGGCAGACTGACCCGGTTGGGGCGTTCGAAACGCAGATATTCCCCGCCAAACCTGGCTGGAAAGAGGATCCCGTTGCGCACGTCCAGTTCCGAGACCAGGGCCTGATACTCCAGTTCATCGAGGTCCGGGGAGGTGAACCAACCCAGCCAGCAGCCCCGGTCAGTGTCCATGGCGCAGAGGACGTGGTAAACCCCCTCCAGCAAAGTGATACGGGGATCGTAGATGTGGAAGATCCTCTGCGGGCATCGCTCCAGGCCCCGGATCGGCAAAGGTTCTGAATCAAGTGTGAATTTCACGCCGTCGGTCGAAACGGCCTTGAGCAGCAAGGTTTCTCGGGCCCGGTTCTGCACCCTGAGCAGGAGGGTGAATGAATCCCCTTGCCTGATCCCACCTGGATTGAAGACGGAACTGACGTCCCGCAAGGAGGGATGGTCGCTTTGGACGTCCAGCCGGGTGAGGATGGGATTTGCGGGATGGCGGTTCACGGGCAATTCCCCGAATCCCAGACCCGCTGGATGAATTCCTCGAAATCCTTGGCCTGGGGGTCGGACCAGAACAGCTCGGACAAGGCGGCGATGCGCCCGATGAGCAGATCTTTGGCGGTTTTGCCGTCGGGAACGTATTCGGTCCAGAGGTTGGCCTGGCCGCCCAGGAAGAGCTTCTCCTTCTCAAAGCGATAGCGTGACAGGTCAAGACTGTACACGTCTTCGATGGTGGTGACTCCGTGGGCGCCAGGCAAATAGGCAAAATCGTCCAATTTCCAGTCGAAATAGAGCTTGTTGTTGGGGCAGATGACATAGCGGTTGCCGTTGTCATGGGCTTTGCGGGCCGCGTCGATCCCGTCTCCGCGCCAGCACATCACGATGGGCCGGGAGTCGATCTTCCCGTCCAGCACCTCGTCCCAGCCGATAACGGTCTTTCCCTTGTCCTGCAAGTGTTTGGCAAGGGTCTGGAACAGCCAGCCCTGCAGCTGTTCCTCATCGGCGAGTTTGCGCGCGGCGATGCGCTTTTGGCAGTGGGGACAGTCTTTCCAGCGGTCCTTGGGTGCTTCGTCTCCACCCAGATGGAAATACTCGCCCGGAAAAAGCTCCGCCACTTCGGAAAGCAACTCTTTGAGGAAATCGATGGCAGAGTCCTTTCCGGCGCAGATGATGTCGCTGGAAATGCCCCAGACGCTGAGGGTCTGGAAATCGCCGGGAAAGCAAGCCAGTTCAGGATAGGCGGCCAGGATCGCCTGCGCGTGGCCGGGCAGATCGATCTCCGGGATGACCTCAATGCCGCGCCGGGCGGCGTATTCGACCACCAGCTTGATCTGGCGCTGTGTGTAAAAGCCGCCGTATCTTTTGCCATCTGCCTCAATCCGCCAGGCCCCGGCCTCATGCAGGCGGGGAAAGCGTTTGCTCTCTATCCGCCAGCCCTGGTCGTCCGAAAGGTGCCAATGGAACTTGTTCAGCTTGTAGGAGGCCATCCAATCCAGATAGCGGTAGATGAATTTGTAAGCGAAGAAATGGCGGCTGACGTCCAGATGCAGCCCCCGCCAGGGATATGACGGCCAATCGTTGATCTTGAGGCATTGCATGTCCACCCCGCTGTCGCCCTCAAACTCAAAGTTGAAGGATGTGTCCCACCAATGCTGCTTGAGGGTTTGGACCCCATGCAGCAGACCTGCTGGATTTTCCGCGGTGAGCGTGATCCTATAGGGTTTTATGCTCAGTTCATAATACTCCGGCGGGACCTTCTTTTTGAAGGGGGCCAGGAAAAAGTCCACGACGGTCAGATTGTCGTCGTCCATCTCCAGGTCTCCGAACATCTTGTGATAGCATTGTTCCAGATCCTTCACCAGATGGAGGTAAAGCTCTCCTGGCATGAGGGTCGCGTTCAGATAGGACACTTTTTCCGTGATCCAGAATTTCTCCTTGAACACGCGCATTTTCTTGGGCTGTGGGATCATTGTTCATCCTCCAGGAGAATAGTTTTGATCTCGAAGGGCCGGAATTCCAGATAGAGCGGGTCATTGTCGGCAATACCTGTTTTTACCAGCGTGAGCGGCTTTTCCAGCATGTTGCACTCCCAAACGCGAGAATGGGGCCGGATGGAAAAGAGCTGGGCGGTACCGCTCTGGCCCTTGAATTCATGCAGGCGGAGCACCGTTCCGGAACCTTCCTCAGCGGGTTTGACCGTGTCCAGGTTGACGCTTTCCGCATTCAGCTTGAACAGCGGCTGGGGCAGGTCTCCCAAAACCTTGTGCGCAGGGGCGATCAGGAGCTCGTGGGCGTTTTTCTCAGCCATCTGGAACACGTCGCTGTGCTCGTAATCACCGGCGTGGGGATGGATGGCATAGCGATAGCTGTGGGTGTGGATGTCCGCGCCGGGATCGACGTCCGCGGGACTGCGCAGCAGATTGATCTCCAGTTCGTTATCCACGCAGCGATAGCCGTATTTGACGTCGCAGAGGATGGCGCAACCCCGGTCGGGTTGGGAAAGGTCGGCAAAGCGCTGGGCCGGGACCTCGAACTGGGCTGCTTCCCAGGCGTTTTTGGGTTTCGCGCTGCGCTTGATCACACCGCCCTGGATGCCGTAGGTGGCGGTTCCAAAGTGAACGTCCGGATAAAAATGCGCCCGCAGCATTTTGTGCTTTTCGCGCCAGTCGACCTCATGGGAAATCCGGATCAGGCCTTCGCCGTAGCGCAGTTCAATGGTCTGGCGCAGTGTGGAATTGCCGAGCGTGATATCCTGTACCACGCGGCTGAACTCGCCGTCCAGGCTGATGCTGAGCTCTGGGATGAATTCCACCTGGTCCGGAATTTGAGGTTTGGTGCTCCGGTAAAAATGGTTGATGTCCCAGGCCCCCCAGTTGTTCGGCTCGTCCTCCCAAAGCAGGAGCCGGTTGGATTCCGCGGCCAGGTACTCCACTCCGCTTTCCGTGTCCCGGATCGAGGCGATGCCGCCTGTTTTGGTTATCTGTACAATCAGATGAAGGTTTTCAAGGGTCAAAGATGCAGGTTTGGCTTGCGCTTTGGGCCGGTAGCCTGCAGCAGTGAACTGGATCTCGCCAAAGCTCCAGGCCGGCACGCTGAGCTTGACCAAAAGTGAGTTTTCCGTTTCCAGGCAGGGCAGTTCCTCTCCTAAAACGTCAATCGGGACCAGGCCTTTCAGCTCGGTGGGAAAGGCATGCCATTCTTCCAAGGCTTGGTTGCAGGGATTGAAAATGGCGTGGGATCCCTTCCCAGCAAGCTTTCCGTCCCGCAGGAATATATCCGCCTGTTCGCCGATGAAATCTTTCAAAAGCATGTGGTTACGGGCGCTGAGGGCGTGGGCCTCCTCATAGACCATGCCGATGGAGGAGCCGGGGATGATGTCGTGGAATTGCAGGAGCAGGGTATCCTCCCAAACCTTTCTCAGAGCGGCAGGATAGCTCTTCTGCCCTGCCAGGACGGCCATGAATTCAGATGCGGAGAGCAGTTTCTCGCTGTTCCGGTTGTCCTGTTTCATGCGGGCCTGGGTGGTATAGGTTCCGCGGTGGAATTCCAGATACAATTCGCCATAGGCGACGGGCAGTAGTTCTTTCTCCACTTCTTCTGCCCGCGCGAAGAATTCCGCTCCTTTGGCAAAGCGGAATTTGCACACTCCCTCGAGGTCCTGAAGCCTGAGTCCGTATTCAATGTGGTTGCGGGTGGGGCCTCCGCCTCCGTCGCCGATTCCGTAGAGATTGAGGAAACAAGCGCAGACCCCGCTTTGCGCATAGCGTTTTTCCGTTTCCAGAAAGGCGGAGGGATCGTTGGAAAAGTTGTAGTCGTTGGTGGGAAGCTGATGTGCCAGGATCCTCGTGCCATCGATCCCTTCCCAGGCAAAAAGGTGGTGGGGAAAGGTGTTGGTCTCGTTCCAGCTTAGCTTCTGGGTCATGAAATGGGGCACTTCGCAACCACGCAAAAACTGGGGCAGGTTGCCGCTGAAGCCGAAACAGTCAGGCAACCAGAGGATTTCCGGCGAGGAACCGAACTCGCTTTCAAAGAAGCGTTTGCCATACAGGAACTGCCGGATGATCGATTCGGAAGAGATCAGGTTGGTGTCAAATTCCACCCAGGAAGCGCCCTGAACCTCCCAACGGCCTGATCTGACCAGGGTTTTGACCTGTTCATAGAGCGCTGGATAATCTTGCTTTATCCATTGGTACAGTTGGGCTTGCGAGGCGCCGAAAACGTAGTCCGGATACTGCTCCAAGAGCCTAAGCGCGTTGGCAAAGGTGCGTCCGCCCTTGCGCCGGGTTTCGCGGATGGGCCAAAGCCAGGCCAGATCTAGATGCGCGTGTCCAACGCTGTAGGCCGTCAAAGCACTGGAATTGGCCTGGTGGGAGAGCAGTTCTTTCAGGATGGCCCGTGCTTCCGGCAGATCGCTGTTCCAAAGGTCGCAAACCCTGTCCAGGCCTCGCAATATGCGCTGGCGGCGCACTGTCCCTTCCGGCAATGCTTCTGCCAGGTTGAGCAGCAGGCCGATGTCCATCAGGTCCTGGAACAAAGACTCGTCAAAACTCACAAGAGCGCATTCCCGCAGACGGTATTCATCTTTCCCGGCGCCAAAGAGGTCATTGGCAGAGGCCTGGATCTCCAAGCTGACATAACTTCCTGGATCAACCGAAGCATGCAGGGGGAAGAAGTGCTTGGCTGCTTTGTGATACCAATCCACCTTGGGCGTCAATCCCTGGATTGGAGTGCCCGCGTCCATGACGCAGGCTTCGCCGTCGCAATCGAAATACAGCCCATAATGCTTTCCGGCCAGGGTTTCGGGGATAGTGCCCCGGATCCTGAACTCTGCAGTCTGCCAGGGCTGGCCCCACATTTCTCCTATGCTTATGGCCTGAAGGGCTTCTTCCGAGAGTGAATACTCGGCTTCCATAACAGTCTTGTCCCGGTACAATAAGGCGTTCTGCCTTTCCAGCAATCGCTTTACGCGGGTAAGGAGGATCTTCTCGTTCTGCATCAAAACCTCTCTATTTCTCAGTGGGGACCACGATCCCCCGGATGATGATATTCTGGAAGAAGACAAAGACCGCCAGAGTAGGGATGGCGGCGATGACCAGGGCCGCGTAGCCCACGCTGTTGCTGGCGCGCTGCATCAGTTCGTAGATGTGCACCATGAGGGTCCACATGGACTGGTCCTGGCAAACGATGAAGGCGAAGAGGAAATTGCGGTAGGCGGCATTGAATGCGCCCAGAGCAATGACGGCCAGGATCGGTTGCGACAGGCGCAGCGTGAATTGCCAGAACATGCGGAATTCCCCGGCTCCGTCGAGGCTGGCGCTTTCATACAGCTCGCGCGGCAGGCTGTCGAAGAAGCCCTTGAGCAGGAAGATGAAATAGCCGTCCGCGGCGGCTGGCAGGACCAGGGCCCAGAAAGTGTTTAACAGGCTCAATCGCCGCAGCATCAGGAAATTGGGGATGCCCATCACCATCGCCGGAAAGGCCATGGTCAGCATGAAGAGCATGATCAGCTGGTAGCTGAAACGCGGTTTGAAACGGCTGAGCGCGTAGGCAGCAAGAGGATTGACGGTCACGGCCAGCAGGATGGAAAGCAGAGTGTAGATCCCCGTATTGCGCAGGGAACGGGCGTCATTGAACATCTGGTCCAGCACCATGGCGTAGTTGCGGGTCAGAAACTCCCTGCGGATGGAGGCTTTGTTCTTCTGGAAGAGGAAATGCTCGATCTGCCAGACAGGCAGCGATACCTGCTCAAAGCTTGCGGGAAAAAGCTTCCAGGCTTGGCTCAAAGCTCCGGGGCCCGGGTATTTGGAACCCAGATATTTCCGCCAGGCTTGAGTGGCAGCTTCATCTGGTTTAAGCCTCAGATGTTGTTCCCGCGCCGCCTGGTGCACGAATTCAGACCAGAGGTCGGCCTGGTCTCGATCGACCGGCCGGCTAGGATTTGGAAAAATGTCTTGTTCGGAGTCGTAATTTGTTCCCAGGAAGTTGTTTAGCTTGTTAAGATCGAGACCGGAGCCCGCTCCGCCAAAACGGGGGCGCAGGAATTCCAGGTAGTCGGACTGCGCCGCGGGTAGAACTTCAAGCCAGGGAAGGCCTTCATTCCTGGCGAAGCGGGACCAGTCGGCGGCCTGGGCCAGGTTGTGCGCAGGCGCGGAGGAAGGCAGGGAAACATCTTCCCAGCTTTGATAGCCGCCCTTCCAGGCCCGGCGCAAGTTTCCCGGGGTGCCATACTTGGATTCCAGCCAGGCCCGAAACTCATTGCCGAGGTTGCGCACCCTCAAGTCTTCGGCGGTGGCAAGGTTTTCCACAAAATAGGTCAGATCCTCGACCAGCGCGCCCTGGTCGGGGATCTCGTCCGGGATCTTCAACTCGGAAAAGTCGCCGTAAGCTGTGTTCCAAGTGACGTTGAGCATGGCAATATCGGCATATTTGCCTCGCAGCATGGCCTGGAAGGCCGGAACAGCGGAGTCTTCGAGCCCGATGTGATGGACGTTCAGGGCCTTGCGCACGTAATTCAGCCAATATCCCCGCAGCGGATGTCCCGGGAGCGGGCATTTTTCGGAAAGGACCACATCGCCCCAGGAATTGAGGCCCAGTCCGGTGGCGCTGTTAAAGGCTATCAGGTCTCCCCGGAAAGCCGGGGCCAGTTCCATCTGCGCGAAGGCCCCGTCGAGGTTGATGTAGTTACGGTGCCTTTCTTCAATGTCCTTCTTAAAACTCTGGAACCTGCCCAGATAGCCCTCATCTGTGCTGACGTAATTGCGGCCCAGGATCTCCTTTTCCTCCACAACGATCTGTTCCCAGCTTTGGGCGCCGGTGTTGTATTTGCGGTTAAACTGGGTCAGATCGTTGTCGTTTTCCTGCCTCAGGAGCTTGCGCATCCTTCTCTGGTTGAGGGGATAGACCCCGCGGCCGTAATGTTCCGCCACGTAATAGTCATAAACCCCCTGGGGATGGGATGTGATGAACTCTTTCCAATCCTTATACAGGGCCGGATCGGGCAGTTCGGGCAGGATGACCTCGGAAAAGGCAAGCCAGCGTCCGGCATAATTATCACCCAGGCGGCTGCTTTCCTCGTTATAGCGTGATTCCAGGTATTTCTGGAACAGGGCTTCATCGTCATGTAGATAACGGGGCAGCAAACTCAGCCGGGTGCTGTCCACATTGCTTTTCAGGGAGGCGGAGATCATCAACAGGAAAGGATAGACCATCGTCACGGCGCCCAGGAGCAAGACGAGGTGGATGGATTCGTTCAGCAGCCGGACTTTGACGGATCTGCGCCCCACTTTGGAGATGATGCTCATGGCTTTGTCACCTTGTCGTCCTGGACGGTGCGGAATTCCATCCTGGATAGGTGTTTGATCTGCAGCACCGTGAAGCCCATCAACATGAGGCTCAGCATCCAGGCCATGGTGGTGGCAAGCCCGAAGCGCAGGTAGAGATAGGCTTTTTCAAAGATCAGCAGGTCGGCCACCCGCGTCGCCTCATTGGGCCCACCAAAGGTCATCACCAGAATGAAATCGCTGCTTTGGGCGGCCACGATGAAGGCGGCGATGAACTGGATGATGATCAACCCCTTGAGGCTGGGCACCACTATGTGCCGTAGTTTCATGCGGAATCCGGCCCCGTCGATGTCCGCCGCTTCATAGAGTTCCTGGGGGATGTTTTTCAGCGCGGCCAGATAGATCAGCGAACCGGGCCCCACACCGGCCCAGACGGTTGGCAGCACCACGCAAAGCATCGCCAGCGCTTCATCCTTGATCCACATGCTCTTGGGGAGTCCCAGCTGGAGCAGGATCTGGTTCAGTATCCCCGCGTCCGAGGGGTCGTAAAGCAACTTCCAGAGATAGATCACGATCACCCCGCTGATCACGGCGGGCAGATAAAACAGCACCCGGTAGAGGATCTTGCCGCGCGAAACCTCCTGCAGTAGGATCGCCAGCAGGATCGGCGGCACGAAGCCCAGCCCCAGCAGCAACGCCATGTAGTAGAGCGTTTTGCCCACCGACGCCCACCAGGTCGGATCAAAAAGCACTTCGGCGAAATTGCCGAAACCGATCCAGGGACTGGCCCCCACGAGATGGTAATCCTGAAAGGCCATGATCGAACCGGTGAGCATGGGCAGATATTTCCAAACCAGAATTGTGATCACGGCCGGAGCCAGCAATAGGGCCACCCAGGTTCGGTAATTGAAGCGGAGTTTGCTTTTGGCCTTGGTTTCCGGGGTTAGCAGCTTCCAAACCTTCCACACGGTGAAACCAAAGGCCAGCAGGATCAGGACCGCGAAGACCATGGCCAGCCTTTCCCGGAAGGCCCTGGTCTCGGGAGGAATGCGGCCGATCATTTCCTGATTGGTGCGCGCCTCCGCCTTTTCCAGGGTGGCGGCGATGCGCGCCCTGCGGATCTCTGGATCATTTCCCAGCCTGCCTTTGAGGTCCAGGGATACCAGTTCTTCGAGGGGATGGGTCATGTATTCATAAACTTTTTGGCAGTTATCGCCATAGGGCTCCGGTTTTCCGTGTTTCAGCGCTGTTTCGAAGGTCTCCAGCCAGCCCGCCGGCGCGTAGTTCAGATAGCTTTCATAGCCGTAACGCTTGAGGAAGACGGGATTCTGCATCCTGCCATAGCCGCTGTCCACCATGATCTTCATCCGGATCTGGCGCGCCTCCTCGGAATCGTAGAAGCGGATGTATTCCCAGGCCGCGGCTCGCACAGCCTGCGGATCGCGGTCTCCGACCCCGGAATTGTTGCTGATCCCGGCCTCGGAAAAGATGCCCATCATGCGGCAGTTGATCTCGCTGCCCCCGCGTCCGGAAGGCCCTGCCGGTGAAGGCGCGAAGGCATAGAGGTTCGGATCGTAGGCCCCGCCCATGTTTTGCTGGGAAAGGTAATCCATGCGCATCCCGATCTTGCCTTCCTGCCACATGTAGCCCCAATCCCCCTCCCGGATCGCAAAGCCTGTCTGCTTCTCACCCCGGTTGTCGCGCCACCGGGTGGCAACCAGCCTGAGGTAGAATTCCATCGCCTCCACGCCAGCGGGACCGGCAAAAGAAGCGCTCCATTCCTGCTTTACGGGGTCATAGGAGACCGCGTCGCCCCCCGCGGCCCAGAGAAAGGGAAGCCAATCGTAGGCGGCCTGGGGCCCGGAGGCCAAAACCGTGCCGTAAGCGCCCTCGGCAGGATTCGTCAGCAGCCGGGCATAGCGATAGAACTCCTCCCAATCGCGCGGAGGCTTGTCCGGATCGAGCCCGGCCTTACGGAACACGTCTTTGCGGTACATCAGCACCCGCACCAGGGTCTCGTAGGGCAGCATCCAGGTCCGCGCCTGGCTTTCGCCTTTGCGGACCCGGCGGATCACAGGCCAGACGGGCTCTTCCACCCTCAGGCGCAAAGCTGCGGGATCCTCCTGGGCGATGAACTCGTCCAGGGGCCAGAGAAAGTTGTTCTGGATGTAAGTGTCGCTCTGGCGGAAGTTTACATAGAGGATGTCGGGCGCCACGCCACCCGCGATGGCCATCAGCGGACCGGCGTCCAGATCCATGTTCTCGATCTGGATGCCCGAAAACGCCCGCAGTTCGATGTGGGGAAACTTCTCCCTAAAGGCCTCCACCACGGCCAGATTGGCCCGCGAATAGGCGTCCGTCTTGCGCGGGTCCGGCAGCTCAAACACTTTCAGGACAACGCGTTGCTCCGTTTTGGCACGTAAGGGCGCGCATACTCCCAGAAAGAGCGCGAGTGTCAGGAGGAAAGCCGGAATTATACGCATAACCTTTGCATAATACTTTGGTGGAAGCGCGGCTTTCTGTCAAGAATTAAATTGCGGTTTGGGGTCCGGGTGACTCCCCTGCGGCTGAAACCTTTGCCATTACTGCTCAACAGGCATTTCCAGGCCTCAAGCCCAACCCCTTCTCCCTCCTTATCAATACGGTGTCAATACGGACTCACTACGGACAAAGTCCGTAATGAGTCCGTATTGACACCGTAATGATAAGGGGAGCCAACCCAGAAAAATGTCTGGAGTTCCTCTGGCTAACTGATGTCCGGACACAAATAAAGGACCACCCTGGGGGGGTAGGGCGGTCCTTTCCATTGGAGATGTATATGGGTGTTTAGAATCTATAGGTCAGGCCGATGTTTCCGGAGATAGAGGAGGTGTTGTAGATCCCCAGCATGTTGTTGCCGGTGAATTCTGTTACCTCGCGTTCCTCCATCGTCACATACTGGCCGTTCAGGTCCAGGGTGATGGGGCCAAAATCCCGGCCGAAGCCGAAATTGAGGCTGGTCTTGTTACCAATGTCTGAAAGGGTGGGGATCTGGGTATCCACTGTGATGGGGCTCTGGTCGTAGAAAAATCCTGCGCGGAGGGCGTTACCGCCGAAGCGGAATTCCGTGCCGAGGCTCACCCGGTGGGTGTTTTCCCAGTTGAAGACCAGTTCGGTTTCCTCCAGCTCCACCTGCATCAGGGGATGGTTTTCCAGGATCACGATGGGGTTTTCCATCTCCACCTTGATGACATCCAGGCGGTCCCACATCGTGTAGGCATAGTCCAGGTTCAAAGCGAGATTGGGCAGGATCTTGTAAGAAAGTCCGGCGCCCAGTTCTCCGGGAAGTTTGAGGGTCGCGTCGATATCTTCCTTGCCGCCATAGGTCTGGGCAACGAGGAAATCAGGATTGTTGCCGCCCCAAACGGTGAAATTGGCCAGGTTGTTCAGCCAGAGCAGAACCTCGGCCTCGCCCTGCATGTCTATGTTGCTGGGGAAGCGGCCATTGAAGCCCAGGGAAAGGTTTTTGAGAGGCTTATACATGATCCCGGCGTTGCCGCCGAAGCCAATGCCCGTGCCGGACATGTCGAAGGTGGTGGGGGCAAAATATGAACTGGTGGGGCTTGGTTTGATCTGGGCCAGATCGATCGAGCCGTAGAACACGCTGATGCCAACGCCGAAGGCAAGGTTGTCTGTGATCTTGTAGGCAATGGAGGGATGGATGTCAAAGATCGAGACGGAGGAGGACATCTCGTTCTCCGGGAAGCCGGAAGACCAGGTGACAGGATTACCCAGCATGGATGCGGGCAGTTGATAGGCGTCGTAGGTGGCGCCCAGGCCGTAGGGAACGTAAACCCCCAGGCCGAACACGGCTTTGGGGTTTTTGGCAAAGACGCCCAGCGCGGTGGGGATGATGCTCATCTTGTTTTCCGCTTCCAGCTCATCCAGGCTGAAACCAGGCATGTATTCAAGAGGAACTGTGTTTTGCCATCTGGAATCGGGTTGGATGAAGGTTCCGCCCAGCGAAATTTCGCTCTGGTCCATGAAGGCCAGGCCGGCCGGATTCCAGAACATGGCGGTGGCATCATCGGCCATGCCGCGGAACGCGCCGCCCATAGATGTGGCACGGGATCCGACCCCGGAGAGGGCAAAGCCTCCGGCGAACAAAGCCGCGCTGATGCCCAGCAGGACTGCTGCAAGAACGGTAAAACGTAAGATCTTCATTTTTCTCTCCTTGACGATAACTTATTATGGTGTAAGGACTAAGAATATTGAATCCAATTACTGGCAAACTCGAAATCAGTCAAGGAAAATTTTCTGCTTCAAGAATTTAGCGATTTCGCGCGCTTTGGCCTCAGACGGTTCCACACTCCAAAACAGCCGTTCAGACCTCTCTAATAACCCATAATTGCGGTGACCCGATAGAATTTCCTCGTCAGTAGCGGCATGCTGTAAGACAATACGGACGGGCCCACAGTGGCCAAAGGTGTAGAGCCCCAGTTGGCTGGATCGTCGGAGGCGTAGATGCGGTAACCCGTGGCAGCCGGAACCATTGTCCAATTCAGGACCGCGCTGGCTCCGATGATGTCGATGCTTAGCTGTGGGGCGGCGAGATAGACGGCCGGAACGGGGCCGACCACGTGATCGATGTAAATGCTCACCAAACCGCTGCTTGCGGCGTTGTAGGGCTCCAGCCCCAGATGCAGATTCTGGCCGGCCAACGAGCCCAGGAAAACTTCGTAGCTCACCCAATCCAGGGTGGTGGGCATCTCAAAATCCACTCCGCTATTGGTCCAGTTCACCCCATCAATCGAATATTTCAGGCGGATCCGGCTGTTACCCGCGGTCGAGCCGGTGCGGGCGTAAAAACTCAGGACTGATGAGGAATTGAAGGACAGCAGAGGCGTGCCGATGAGGCTGCCAGACGTTCCGGCGGACTTGAACAGGCATTTTTCGCCCTGATAGGGATAGATCTGGCTCTGCTCCAGATTGCCTGGATTCAGCCAGCCCGGGGGCGGAAAAGCGTCTCCCTCAAAGCTTTCCGCCAGTTGTACCGCCGCCGGGGTGTGCAAAATCCAGACCGGGCAGGCTCCCGCGCTGCCATAGGAATTGGAAGGAACGACCCTCCAATAGTAGGTTGAGCCCGGCTGCAGCTGCGGAGTGAAGAAAGTGCCGGTCTGGCCGCTGCTGACCAAGGTCGAGGGCGGATTTGCGGTTCCCAGGTAGACGTCGTAGGAAGTGGGGCAGCCTCCTCCGTTTTTCCAGGCCAAGGCGGCGCCGGGCATGAACAATCCATTGTAAAAAGGATAGACCGTGATCGCTGGCAGGGGCGCCATCGCCGTGATGACCTGAAGGTTGGGGCGATAATAATACTTGGTCCCCGTTCCGGTGGGGAAAGCGCCGTTGGCATGGTTGTAAACCGCTTGGTACAAGGGGCTTGAACTCGTGGAGCGGAAGACGGGGTTTCCGCTCTGGCCCGACCCGTCCCAGTTTTTCCAGAGGATCTCGATATTGTTCTCGTTGTCCCAGGCAAAGGCAGAGCTGAAAACGACCTGCAGCCAGCCGTTCCCGTGGAAGAACAGGTCTCCGGCATAGACCTGGGTAAACAATGAGCTGTCCGGCAGGGCCTCAGACGGTTGGGTATAGGATTCCAAGTTGCTGTGGCGCAGGAAGACATGCTGGTCCTGGATGGTGTAATTTGCCGGCAGATTGCCTACGTAGAAACCGACGCCGATAATCTCTCCCGGCGTGTTCAATCCGGCCGCGTTCAGTTCCGGTTTGGTGTAGAGGGTCTTGGTCCAGCCGTAGTCGTTCATGCCATTGACCGGGACCCGGTTGATCGTTTCAGTGCCCGCGCCCACTGTGTATTCCGCCGCGAAGAGCCCTCCGCATATAAGTAAAGCCAAACAAATCACGATTACTCTGTTCATGATCTCTCCCGTACTTTCGACTATTGAAGCACTCGTGAAAGTTCTGCGGAATGCTGAATTATGTCAAGCTGAAAATCGCGGGTTGCTGCAAACCTCACTGGAGCTTCAAAACGCGCCGGTTGTAGACATCAGCCAGGATCGGAGGAAGTTCGTCTGTGCCACTGACCACGATGTAGCCCCGCGGGGTTAGCTGGAAAACATAGGCGGAGCCAGCTTCTGACCCGATCTCCCGGTCAAAAATGCAGGAGCCCTTAAACCCCAACTTGTCCAGATAGGTCCCGGCCGCCCGCAAAGCCTGGCCCGGCGAGACTTTGGCAGCCATCAGAACTGCCCCCAGCACGATCAATAAAGCGATTAGGAACGTCTTTTTCGTTGCTCACATCCCATGTCTGTGTTGGACGAAAATGGGTGCAATAACCGAGCCAGAAGGCCTGAGAGGTGACAGGCCTGTGCGTGGCTCCCGTTTAGAACAGAGGGCTCGGATGCTATAGTTTTACCAGCCTGCGCGTGACACTCCTCCCTTGAATATTCAGGCGATAAAGATACACGCCCCGCTCGACCGGCCGGCCATTGTCATCCAGGCCATCCCAATCCGCGGAGTGCTCTCCGGACCTGGCCATTCCGGAAAAAACAGTCCTGACCTTCTGTCCCTTCAGGTTGTAGATGCTCAGGTCGATCCGGCTTTCCCGGTCCAGGCTGAAGGGGATCGAAGTCTTTCCGGCAAAGGGATTGGGAGTGTTTTGCGCCATTTGGATTGCAGCCACCAGATACTCATCGGAATTTCCGACGATATCGAGGTAAAAGTCAAGAGTGGTGGTCATTCCGGCCACTACGCTGACATCGTGTTCGACAAAAGTCACATAGCCCGGCTTGGAGCAGCTCACGTCATAGGTCCCCGCGGGCAGGGTGAGGCTGTAGAAACCTGCCGCATCGGACAGGATGGTGATCCCGTCAGCTTCGATCAGGGCGCCTTCGATCGGCTCGCTTTGAGAAGTCAGCACCTGGCCCAAAAGAATCCCATCCGTAACCGGGACCTGCCATTCATAGCAGCCGATGTCGATCCTGGGCGTCCCATCGCCGTTTCCATCCACGATCCTGGGCATTCCCGCCAGGTCGATATCGGGCAGGCCAAGTCCCGTGGCATCCGGGGTTCCCGCGTCGATGCAGGGCGAAGTTGCCATTAGGGTCAGGATCCCCTGGGCGGGATCGGTGAACTGGGGATCCCCGAAAATGTTCGTGGCACCGCCTTCCTGTTCCTGCATCGAGCAATGGGACAGGAGATAGGATGAATTGTTTGCCGCCAGGGCATCGGGCTGGTTGTCCCAAAAAATGCAATTGGTGATCAGGGCTGGCGCGGGAAGCACGTTGAACCAGGCCGCAGCGCCGCCCTGGGCTGAGGTGTTGCCATAGAATGTATTGTTGATGAGGCTCACCGAACCGCCGATGATGCCCATTCCGCCACCCAGGCCCATAGTGGTGTCGTTTCCGGCAAAGAGGGAGTTTTTCACCACGACGTTGCTGCTGGCCCCGTAAATTCCGGTCACAGCACCGGCGACGTTGTTCGAGATGACGCAGGACGTGACGTTGGCCTGGGGGCTGTCGTAGAAATAGAGCGCTGCTCCGAAGGTCACCGCGACGTTGGAATCGAAGAGGCAGTCAGTGATCTCCGCGTTCCCATCCCTCACGAAAACTCCACCGAAGAAGCCGCTCTCGCAATTCTTGACCGTGCAATTGTTCATGACTACGTTGGTTCCGTTGTCCGCGTAGATGGCGCTGCCGTCATAGATCGACTTGCAGCGGTTGAAAAAGCAACTATCGAAGGTCAGGGTCCCGGCGTTATCAGCCCAGACGGCGCCTCCGAAATTGAGCGGATCTCCGCCCCCTGAGCCCCAGATTGCCCGTCCGTAAAGGAAATTCGTATGGGTGAAGGAAGAAGGGGGGTTGAGCCCCGTGCCGGTGTTGCTCAGGCGGATCGAAGACCAGCCGTTCAAGGTGTCCTGGGCTGTGAAAGTGACCGGCAGGTCCGCGCTCCCGGTGGTGCTGATGGAACCGCTCACCGCCAGGGAAAAAGTGCCCTGGAAGACAACGTCCACACCAGCGCCGATGGAGAGTGAAGCTCCGTTGGCGATGCTGATGTTGCCCATCACAAGATAGGGTGATCCGGCCGCGGTCCAGTTTCCCTGCACGGGCCCGGGCGGTATCGTTGTTTGGGCAAACAAGCAGGTCACGAGCATGACCATACCGAAAATTATACACATTGTTCTCATTACACACCTCTCAGTTGATTGATGGTCTTACCTGAAAACAATTGACCATTCTGTCAAGACCTATTTTTCCAACCTGACCCCCTGACGCCGAATACGCGGTTTGACTGCTGATGGTTATGGCTCTTGCGGGGCTATCTTTCCGGCCATGTTCGATCCCCAGGGAATAATGCTCTAGGGTAAATCTTATAATCTTAAGTCGGTTGGTCAACTTATTTCAGGACGGGTCAGGGCGAAGGCGGAAGAATCGATAGCTGCAAGCCTGGCTGGGTGCAACGTGACAACGAAATCTGCAAATTGTGCAGCAAAAACTGCAAACTGTCGCATCGTAGGACATCCTTACTCATCCTTTCCAAGACCCATTTAGGTAGTTTCTGACAGGATATCTGCAATTAAGATCACCGAAAACTTCAAATTCTGACAGGATTTCTGCATATCGAATGATGCATAGCTTGGTTTGATGATAGTGTTCACATAGGTTTCTCGTGATTTTGGGATTGACAACAGGAAGCATGAGCCAACCTTGGTCAGTTGAGGATGAGATGAACACCGAGAAAGAAGAACTAAAGAAGAAACTCGAAGATGCGCTTAAGCGGATCAGTGAACTGGAGGCAGAGAACTCCAGGCTGACAGATTTGGTATCAAATGCTACTCATCCATCAGACTTGAATACTGAGCCCTCAAATCCAACTGAAAACAAGCAAAAGCATAGCACCGAGAATTCACATTCAGTAAGTGCAAGTTCTATTGATGCTCCAATCAACAATCAATCCAGTCCAGAAAACAAGGTACAGCTCTTTCGCAGCTTATTTCAGGGAAGAGAAGACGTGTTTGCAATCAGATGGGTTGGCAAAGATAATAGGTCAGGCTACTCACCAGCTTGCTATAATGATTGGAAACACGAAGTGTGCGGAAAGTACAAGAAAATCCCTTGTGCGAGCTGTGAGAACAGAAAGCTTATCCCACTTGATGATAAACAAATCTACCGGCACCTGAGTGGTGAGATCATAATTGGTATCTACCCCCTGCTGGAAGATGATACATGCAAGTTTCTGGCTATAGATTTTGATAAGAAGGAATGGCGGGATGATGTGATGGCATTGATCGATGTCTGCAATCAGTATCATGTTCCTGGTTATGTTGAGATATCCAGGTCTGGGAAGGGTGCCCATGTGTGGTTTTTCTTTGATGAAAAGATTTCTGCAGCTCAGGCTCGTAGATTGGGAACTGCGCTGATTACAAATGCTATGGAGAATCACCACCAAATCGGCTTTGATTCATTTGACCGCATGTTCCCCAATCAAGATACTATGCCCAAAGGTGGTTTTGGCAATCTGATTGCATTAACCTTGCAAAAGAAAGCCCGGGAGAGTGGGCATAGTGAGTTTGTAGATCAGCAGCTACATAGGATTTATGATCAATGGCTCTTTCTGTCACAAGTAGAAAGACTCAGTAAACACAGGATCAGTGCAATCCTCTCAGAACTACCCTCTGGTCACGGTTCGATGGGATTATCCCAGATAAATATATCTGAAGAGGATGAAACCATGCCCTGGGAAGCAAAACAAGCCCAACCTGAGGAGTACAAAGATTTACCCTCTCAGGTTAAGATTGTCCTGAGTAATATGATCTACGTTGAGAAAACTGGACTTCCTCAGAAGCTCATGTCCAATATTGTCAGGCTGGCTGCCTTCCAGAATCCAGAATTCTACCGCGCCCAAGCCATGAGAATGCCAATCTACAATTTGCCCAGGGTCATCAATCTATCCTCAGAGACAGATGAATATCTCATAATCCCAAGAGGGTGTCTGGAAGATCTCTCAAAGCTTGTGTCAACTCTGGGCATTTTACTGATCCAGAAGGATTTGAGATTTCCAGGAGAACCCATCAATGCAACATTCGCTGGTAAACTAAGCAGTGAACAACTCCTTGCCGGGACTGCGATGCTCAAGCATGATAATGGTATTCTCTCAGCTACCACGGCATTCGGCAAGACAGTTGTGGCAATCTGGATGATTGCTCAAAGGCAGACTAATACTCTGGTCATCGTACATCGCAGGCAGTTAATGAACCAATGGGTAGAGCGGCTGAAGTGTTTTCTGCAAGAACCGGAGATAGGGCAAATTGGTGGAGGAATTGATAAGAGAACCGGCAAGATCGATGTGGCTATTATTCAGAGTCTTACCCACAAACACACAGTTAAAGAGCTCGTTAAGGATTACGGCATGGTGATTGTGGATGAGTGTCACCATATCTCTGCCTTTAGCTTTGAACAAGTTCTCAAATCTGTGAGGGCCAAGTACATCTATGGGCTTACTGCCACCCCAATCCGCCAGGATGGACATCATCCCATTGTTTATATGCAATGCGGCCCTATCCGTTATAAAGTAGATGCCAAATCTCAAATTCTGCAAAGGTCCTTCACTCACAAGGTAGTAACTCGCCAAACAACCTTCTCAATGACCAAACTTAGCGAGGATGCCGAGATCAAGATCACAGACATCTATCAAGCTTTGGTGGTGGATACTAAGCGAAATGACATGATTCTGGATGACATCATTGCGGCAATCGTGGCCGGTAGAAGTCCACTTGTTTTAACGGAAAGAACTGCTCACGTGGAGTTCTTTGCACAGAAACTCGCAGGCTTTTCCAAGCATGTAATCGCACTTCGGGGTGGCATGGGTAGAAAACAGCTGAAAGCGGTAATGGATAAGCTCCACTCCATACCGGATGAAGATGAAAGGGTGATTATCGCAACCGGAAAGTACATCGGAGAGGGCTTTGATGACAGCAGACTGGATACCTTGTTTCTTACTATGCCCATATCCTGGAAAGGAGTATTGCAACAATATGCTGGTAGGCTACATAGGGCTCACGATAACAAAACAGAGGTTGTGATTTACGATTACGTGGACATAGAGGAGCCTGTGCTTGCGAAAATGTACAGAAAGAGAATAAAAGGGTATGAGAGTATGGGTTATTCGATCATTAGCAAATAAGTGCTTTCTCTAAGGTTGGCGAATAACTAATCTGCCATCCAGCCATCTGGCAAGAAAAGAGGGTTACTGGGCTTCTTAACCATTTCTATGCGGGTATCTGCGGAGAGAAGCGGAATTTATCGATTGACAATCAGAGGGGGTTCGGCGTTGTATGAATTTGGGTGAAAAAGGTAAAGGAAATCCGCTTTTCTGAAAATGTTAATCCCTTGCCAACAAAGCCAATTAGGAGTGATCATGGATCATCTGCAGGACAGGTGGCTGTCCATCAAAGAGATATGTGCTTACCTCGGAGTAAGCGATGACACGGTGTATCGCTGGATAAAATTCCACGATATGCCCACCCACAAGATGGGGCGATTGTGGAAATTCAAAATCAATGAGATAGATGAGTGGGTCAAGGCTGGTGGAGCAACACTTAAATCAATCAAATCAAGAGCTAAGAAGATATAGGCTCACAAACACAATCAATCCAGTTCGCCTGTCTGCAGAGGCGATGATTGGTAGTGTATTATGCTCTTTATGCTTAATCTCAAAGGTTCTTGCACATGTTGTGTTTACGGCACAAGAATCACTGTATAATGCCGTGGTGAGCAGTTTAACAAAGTATCTATTCCCGCCCACCACCCCAATTAGTGGGGCTTCGCCCCATTCCCAAGTTACTTTATCGGTCTTGTTTCAAGGTCTGACGATATATAGATAAACGGAGTATTTAATGGCGCATAAGCTGTCTTTATCATGGCTGGAACGCTTTCTGGAGGAGGCCTGTGAATCCCTGCGCGGGAACATGGATGCCTCGGAATTCAAGGAATACGTGATAGCTATGCTGTTTCTGAAGAGGGTAAATGATCTCTTCAACATTGAACGAAATAACCGAAAGGCGATCCTCGAGAAGAAGGGCGTAAGCGGAGAAGCGCTTGAAAAAGGGCTGGAGAGCGAATCAAACTACAACTTCTTTGTCCCGATCCGTGCCAGATGGGAGAATATCCGGCACCTGAAGAAAGAAATCGGAGATGAACTAAAGAAGGCATTTGAAGCCCTTGAGGATAGCAATAGCGAGACTCTGGAAGGGGTGCTGAAGCCGATTGACTTCAACAAGACCCTGGGAAAGAACAATAAACGCATCACAGATAAAGATCTGGTCGAACTGATCACTCACTTCGACAAGGTGGTGCTCACAGATGACAATCTGGAGTTTCCTGATCTCTTGGGCTCCGCCTATGAGTATTTGATCAAGTACTTTGCCGATAGCGCTGGTAAGAAAGGCGGAGAATTCTATACGCCCAGGACAGTGGTCAAACTACTGGTAAACATCCTTGACCCGGCTGAGGATGCTGAGATCTGCGATCCCGCGGTAGGTTCAGGTGGTATGCTGATAGAGGCCTTTAGTCATGTAGAGAGCAAATACGGCTCTGCCAGAAAGCTGACTCTCTACGGGCAGGAAAAGAACGGCACCACTTGGGGTTTGTGTAAGCTCAATATGCTGTTTCACAATATTCTGGATGCCCAGATCGAAAACGGGGATACTCTGATGGAGCCCAAACACGTGGAAGGAGGAGAATTCAAGCGCTTTGACATCGTGATTGCCAATCCTCCCTTCTCCCAAAACTACTCCACTGATGGGATGAAATTCAAGGAACGTTACCGCTTCTGGATGCCAGCCAAAAGCAAAGCGGACTTTATGTTCGTTCAGCACATGTTCAGCACGCTCAAATCCAATGGCAGGCTGGCTGTGATTATGCCCCATGGAGTTCTCTTCCGGGGTGGAGAAGAGCGCAAAATGCGGGAATGGCTGATCAAAGAAGGCTATCTGGAAGCGATCATTGGGCTGCCACCGGCACTCTTCTACGGAACAGGCATCCCGGCGTGTATCCTGGTGATCAATCGCAATGCTGCCAGTGCCCGCAAAGAAGTGCTCTTTATCAATGCGGATCATGAGTATAAAGTTGGCAAGGTGCAGAATATCCTGCGTCCGGAGGACATTGAAAAGATCAGTTATGTTTATAGGCACAAGCGAGAACTGAATGCCTATAGCCGTCTGGCGAAGCATGAGGAGCTTGAAGCTGAGGAATACAACTGCAATATCAGAAGGTACGTAGATAACAGCGATCCGGCAGAACCACATGACGTAAAAGCCCACCTTATGGGAGGTATCCCGGAAAGTGAAGTGAATGCCTTGCAGGGCTATTGGGATAACTATCCGGGGATCAGAGAGCAGATGTTTACCTATGACAGAGACAAGTATCTGAAGTTTATCCAGATCATCAGCGACAAGGAAGCCATCAAGGGCTATCTGGATGAAGCGAAAGCGATAAAAGGCAAACACGAGAGCTACATGACAAGCCTGAAGCTCTGGTGGGATGAGCACAAGCCCAAGTTGGAAGCTCTTCCTGATAATCGAAATGTATATGACCTCTATCATGCTTTCTCTGCCACGATCACCGCAAAGATCGGCTCTTTAGGCATCCTGGATGAGTTTAAATGCCGGGGTGCCTTTGCAGGATTCTGGAACGATATCTTTAATGATCTGCGCAGCGTGGCAGCCAGTGGCTGGAATGCAGAACTGATACCAGATGAAGAGATTCTACAAAGTCAATTCCCCGATGTGATAAAAGAGTTGAATGACTGTGAAAGCCGTCGTGATGAACTGGAAGCACTCTTTGCAGAAGTAAACGAGCTTGAGGAAGGCACCTGGTCTGAGGATGATTATGAGGTCTTTCCCAAGGATGAACTGTCGGAGGTAAAAGCTGCTATCAAAGCCTTGGGTGGAGAACTCAAAGAGATCAGCAAGGATATCAAGAACAAGGAAAAGCAGATTAAAGCGCTAAAGAAAAGCGGTGAAGCATTTGAATATCTTTCCGGGCAGATAACGGTTCTGTATTTAGCTATACGAAACCTGAAGCAAATGATTGAGGAGAACGAAAATCGTATTGCCAAGCATCAGGAGCTGGAAATGGAACTGAAAGAAAACCGCAAGAAGATTAAAGAGATAAAAGACCGCACAGAGCAGCTTGTGGAACAGGCAAGAACCAAGATCAGCGAAGCAGAGGCAAAAGTTTTGATCCTGCTACGATGGGAATTGACGCTTAACGCTAAAGTGAACGATTACTTGATCCAGTATTGCAGACAATTTCGGACAGCCTTAGAAAGCTTGTGGGAAAAGTATGACCAACCCTTGCATAGTATCCTAAAAGAAAGAGATGCAGCAGCCTCAGAATTGGCAACCTATCTCAAGGAACTCGGGTATGAGTGAGTGGAAACACCAGTTATTGACTGATCTATTCAACGTAGAAATTGGTGGAACGCCTTCAAGAGGCGCTATGAGATATTGGGCTAACGATTGCGATAGCCAAGCATATAGCTGGGTCTCAATAGCAGATTTGGGGAAATCGAATGTAATTAAGAAAACTAAAGAGCGAATTACTACCGATGGATTAAATAGCTCAAACGCAAAGCTATTGCCAATAGACACGCTGATTTTTAGCTTCAAGCTTACAATCGGTAAGATCGCATTTACTGGGGTCGAACTAACCACTAACGAAGCAATTGCTGCCTTGATTCCTAAGGGAAACAAAGTTGAAACAAAACTGATTTTTTACCTACTTCCTAATACACTTGATCGCTTAGTATATGATACTGCGGTTAAGGGAAAAACTCTAAACAAGAGCAAGATAGCAAAGATTACGTTTTTTATCCCATTAGATATTGGGGAGCAACGCAAGATAGCCACTATCCTCTGCACATTAGATAATGTGATTGATAGGACCGAAGCTGCGATTGAGAAGTACAATGCGATTAAAGCCGGGATGATGCAAGACCTGTTCAACAGAGGCATTGACACTCAAACTGGCAAGTTGCGACCTACGTTTGAAGAAGCTCTTGAGCTCTATAAAGAATCAAAATTGGGATGGATACCCAAAGACTGGGAGATTGTCCAAATCGGAGTTTTCGCAAAGATAAAAGGGGGTAAGCGAATGCCTGCGGGGAAAGAGTTCTCTGATGCATTAACGCCATTCCCATATCTGAGAGTAACTGACATGCAAGATGGGTCTATAGATCAAGCAGACCTCAAGTATGTTCCGGTTGAGATCGAACCACTGATTCGCAGCTACAAAATCTCTGTAGATGATGTTTATGTCACAATTGCCGGGACTCTTGGTCTGTTTGGGACGATCCCGGTGAATCTGGATCAAGCTCAGCTTACTGAGAATGCGGCCAGGATTACAGAATTCGATAAGTTGGAATACGATAGAGACTTCATAAAGCATCAGTGTAATAGTGCGATTGTTCAGGGGCAAGTTATCAGGGAAATTGGCGTGGGTGGCGGAGTTCCAAAGCTCGCTTTATTCAGAATTGGCAAGTTTCTCTTCCTCAAACCAGCGATCCACGAGCAACAGGCAATTGTCGATAGAATACAAGTGATAGAGCATAAACTCAGTGATGAGAGCGTCGCTTTGAAAAAGTATAAGCAGCTTAAGCAAGGCATGATGGCTGACCTCTTGACTGGTAAAGTAAGAGTACATCTAAATGAAAATAAAGTGGAGAATGGCTAATGTCACAGATTACGAATTTCAAATTCAGAATACGAGAAGCATTCAAGCAGTGTTATTACCTTGTGCCAGATTACCAAAGGGAGTATGTATGGAAGGAAAAAGAAGTAACAAGACTCCTCGAAGACATAACAAATGAAATGGATGGTAATGGTGAAACAGAGTACTTCATTGGCACTATTATCGTCTCTCCTACTAATCAGGCAGATCACTTTGAAGTTATTGACGGTCAACAGCGTTTAACTACCTTCTTCTTGCTGCTTTGTGCGATTAAATCCATACTTGATGATCAGAAGCAGAAACATAGTATAGACCAGCTTATAATGTCTCTTGATGATGACTTGAATGGAGAACCAGTCATGACTCTAAGATTGGAACCGCGGTACGAAAACGCCATTGAGATCATAACGAAAATAATCGAACTGAACGCGGACCCAATAATCACAAGAAAAGCGATACAAGCTGCTGGAATATCTACTTATGGCTCATTAGACAACATCGTGGAAGCTTATAGGATAATCTACTCTTATCTGGTGAGCAATTATCCTGATATATCTGATTTGAAGAAATACTGGGGTTATATAGGCAATCAAGTTGTTTTTATCCAGATAGCCACAGAAATAAGCAGTGCTCTGAAGATATTTGAGACAATTAACGAAAGAGGTGTGGGTCTTAACCCAATGGATCTTTTGAAGAATTTGATATTCAGGCAGGTGGGGCAGAATGAATTTGGAAGACTGAAGAATGAGTGGAAAGATATTACTAAAGCACTGGAAGAGAAGCAAGAAAAACCTCTTCGCTTCCTTCGCTACTATCTAATGTCCAATTATCCGATTGCCAACAAAAGGAATGATCACATTCTACGTGAGGATGAGATATATGACTGGATAGTCGACAATGGCAATGCTGAGCTATGTGGATATAGGCGTGATCCTTTCGCATTTGTTAAGCATCTCAAGGGCAATCTGGATTGTTACTTGGCTTTCATCGAAGGCAAAGATAAGGATAAAAAGAGCAACGTTAACACTGAAGATTTATCTGAGATGTGTGGTGGTGCATTTAGCTTGCATTATATCCTATTGCTTGCTATCCGGAGCCTGCCAAAAGAATTGTTCGAAAGCTTCGTGAACAAACTCGAAGTGTTTCTATTCTATTACCTCTTTACCAAGACCCCAACCAAAGAATTGGAGAGGAGTTTTGCAATATGGGCAGGTGAATTAAGAGAAATTGCCCAACAGAAAGATCCCGCTGTTCAGAAAGACATGTTAGATAGCTTTGTCAGCACTCGATTTGTACCAAGTGTTCAGTCCAAGCAAAAGGAATTGCAGGCTTTCCTCGAAAACTATTCACTGGGTATACTTCAGTATTACCGGACAAGATACTTCCTTGCAAAAATCGCTCAATATGTGGATAGACATTTTACAGGGGTTAACGATAAGCGTACATTAAAAGACTTCACTGTGCTGGAAATTGAACACATACTGCCCGATAATCCTGCAGATGATGTCAGGAATAGATTCATTCAAAACAATCCAGGCATCGATTACGATAAATACAAGATAAAACTGGGAAATCTAACTTTGCTACAAAAGCCCCTGAATATTGTAGCGGGTAATGACTACTACAAGAGAAAATGTGATCAGTATAAGAACTGCGGATTTTACTTCACTCGAAGTTTGGTAGAAACACCGACTGTGGGTAATCAATCATCAGTGAACAGGATTAATCAATTTCTGAAAGTGTTTCCTGATTGGAATGCCGCTACAATTGACGAAAGGCAGCAATTGCTGATAAATCTGGCTTTTGAGGTTTGGAAGATATAAACTGGTGAGGAATAATGTCCGAATATAATAGTGTTGAACGTCCCTTTCTAGATAAGCTACAGCAGCTTGGTTGGGAAGTAATTGATCAGGGAACCGGGTTTACTCCTTATGATCCCAGTATCAGCAGGAGAGAGAGCTTCAGAGAGTATATCCTCGAGAATGAGTTTAGGGCTTCTCTGAAAAGGATTAATCTCACTGAAGATGGCAGCAGCTGGCTAACTGATAAACAGCTTGAAGCGGTGCTAAGCGAGCTTACTATGCATCCCGGCATGGACTTGCTCAAGGCAAATCAGGCAGTGTATGAGCTTCTGACCCGCAATACTACGGTGGATCAGAATACGCTGACCGGAGAGCAAAACCCAACGGTGCGGCTGATTGATTTTGCCCATCCTGAACGCAATAGCTTTATCGCCATTAACCAGTTCAAGATCGAGACCCCTGGAGCTAGCAGAACGGCGATCATTCCGGACATTGTGCTGTTTATCAATGGCTTGCCGATCGTGGTAGTGGAATGTAAAGACATGGATGTGGCACAGCCCTTGAGTGAAGCATTTATCCAGATCAACCGCTATGCGAATCTGCGAGTGGATGATTATGGCATCAAGGAAGGCGAAGAGCGGCTTTTCCATTGCAATCTCTTCAACATCGTCACTCATGGCAATGAAGCCAGGTTTGGCACCATCACGGGCGAGTTTGATCACTATCTGAACTGGAAGGACATCTTCCCGGAGGAATATAAGACCATCCAGGCTTCGCCAGATGAGCAGCGTCAGGAAGTGATGATTCATGGGATGCTGAATAAAGCTATCCTGCTGGATATCTTGAAGAACTTCACCCTATACATGGAGATCAAGAGAGGCGAGAAGGTAAAGATCGTCTGCAGGTATCAGCAATACAGAGCAGTGGGTAAAATCCTCGAGCGTCTCAGAACCGGAAAGACACCTTTTGAACGCAGCGGAGTCATCTGGCATACTCAAGGCTCAGGGAAGTCCCTGACTATGGTGTTTCTGATCAAAAAACTGCGGGATACGGATGATCTGAAGGATTACAAAGTGATCATGGTCAATGATCGGCTGGATTTGGAGGATCAGCTTTCGCACACCGTAACCTATACCGGAGAAAGCCTCACGCTGATTGAGCACAAAAGGGATCTGGATAAGCTGAAAAACACCAGTTCCAATTTGAATATGGTGATGTTGCACAAGTTCCTGATCAATAGCTCAGTTTCTGCAGAATCACTATTGACAGCGGGGATTGTGCCGAAATATGAAGAATTCCCGGAGCTGAATACAAGTGAGCGGATACTATTGCTTATAGATGAAGCACATCAGGATCAGGGTGGCGAGATGGGCGACAACCTCTTCCTGGCTTTTCCCAATGCGGTCAAGATCGCTTTCACCGGAACTCCGCTACTCACAGAAGGGCATAAGCAGAAAACCCATGAACGATTTGGCAGCTTCATCGATGTGTATAAGATGAATGACTCGGTTGCAGATAGAGCTACGGTGGACATTCTCTATATAGGCAGAACCAGCCAGGACAAGCTGACTGATGCTGAGATGTTCAAGCGTGAGTTTGAAGATATGTTCAAAGAACGCAGTGAAGAAGAGCGGTTGGAGATACAAAAACGCTATGGCACAGAGATGGCCTATCTGGAATCCAAAGAGAGAATCCGGGCTATCTCGGAAGACATCATCGAACACTATACTCAGGAAATCCTCCCAAACGGCTTAAAAGGGCAGGTGGTGGCGAGTTCTATCGTGGCAGCATGTCGGTATAAGTATGAGATGGAAAATGCGCTAAAACGGCTAATATCGCGTGAGGAAGCAAAACCTGAAGATGAGCGGGATGATGAACTGCTGAAACAGATGAAGTTCATCAAGATCTGCACAGTGGTCTCGATGATGGACAATAATGAGCCGGGCTATGTGTCGATGGCTCGCAGACAGGCTCAGGATATGGATGCGGTGGAGAGCTTCAAGAAGGACTTCGACTATAGTAAACCGGAAAGCGGCGTGGCTATACTCTGCGTTTGCGACAGGCTTTTGATGGGCTTTGACGCTCCGATCGAGCAAGTGATGTATCTGGACAAGAACCTGAGAGAGCATCGGCTGATGCAAGCTATTGCCAGAGTGAATCGTACCAAGGTGATGAAAAGCGGATTTGTAAAAGAGCACGGCATACTGGTGGATTACTTTGGTGTGGCATCACATCTGAAAGAAGCACTGGCTATCTTTACTGATACTGATGTGCAGGAATTGAATGATCTGAGCGCATATTTCCGGGGATTGGACAAAGAGATTCCGGTATTGGAATCCCGCTTCAGAAGGTTGATTCAGTTATTTGCAGATAAAGGCACAATCCGCATTGAGGCGTTTTTGCATCAAAGAATCGGAGATAATGAAGAGGAATGGGAACTGGTGGAGGATTGCCTACAATTGGGTGCTGATGTGAAGTTCCGGGCGCAGTTTGACACTTATCTCAAGGCCTTCTTTGACAGCCTGGAATTGCTGTTCAATGCGGCTATGGCAAGGGATTACTACGTGCCTGCCAAGAGATTTGGTTATCTGATGATGCGCATGCGGAATCGCTATCACGATCCTACGATGGATTTGAAATGGGCAGGGGCTAAGGTGCGCAGATTGATCGATAAATACCTGATCTCAGAAGGGATCAATCCCAAGATTGCGCCTGCCAAGCTGCTATCTGATGAGTTTCCCAAGCAGATGCGTGATCATAACAAAACCGGAAAAGCCAAAGCGTCTGAGATGGAGCATGCCATCCGCTGGCATATCAAAGTTAACATGGAGAAAGACCCCGCTCTCTATACAGGATTCCATGAACGGCTGCAGAAGATTTTGGATTCGTATAGGGAACACTGGGATAGAATCATCGAGGAGCTCACCAAGCTGAGAGAGGATATTGGCAAAGGCAGAGCTGATGAAGCGGGCATTGTGGATTGTCCCGTGATGCCATTTCTGGACCTGATGCTGATGGAAGCAGGGATAGCAGTGGACAGCAAGGAAGCAATTAGCGCCGCAAAGCTGTCAGAATTCATCTATAGCAGGATCAAAGAATCACTCTCGATACCCAACTTCTGGCAGAAGCCCAATGAACGCAGACGATTGGAAGGCGATATCAGGGACGAGCTTGAATATTGCGGGATAGAGCCGCTGCAGGAAGTGGCAGCAAAGCTGACGGCAGAGCTGATCAATCTGGCTCATAAACGGGAAGCCGAGGTGAAGGGTTCATGAGCCTCAATTATAAGATTGTAGTAAGGCATAGCAAGCGCAAGACAGCATCGATCTATATCGAGAGGGATAGCTCTATTACTGTGATCGTACCATTGGGGACAAGCGATAGTGACGTGCAAAACCTGCTCAGCAAGAACGAGTATAAGATACACAAGTACCAGGCTAAGCGTGCCCTGCTGAATGAAAAGGCAATTAGACGAGAGCTTGTTAATGGTCAGTCCTTTCTTTATTTGGGACGGAACTACTATTTGCAATATAGCGATGAGGTCGAGAGTATCCAGTTCAGAGGCAGGCATTTCTATGCCCCGGAAGGCTCTGAAGATAAGCTGAGAGATATGTTCAAGGAATTCTATCGCCATCGAGGAAGGGTGTTTATCGAACCCAGAGTGCAACGTTTTGCGCAGATGATGGGGATAAGTGTAGAGGCAATCTCAATCATCGATCTGAAGAATAGATGGGCTTCATGTTCAGTTAAACGACCTAAAGTCAATTTCAATTGGAAGATCATGATGGCACCTGTGAGTGTGATCAATTACCTGATCGTGCACGAACTGGCACATTTCGAGCATAAACGGCACAGCAAAGACTTCTGGAATGAAGTGGATAAGATCGTTCCGGATTATCAGAAACAAGTTCAGTGGCTGAAGGAATACGGGGCGGGATTGGATGTGTAGAAATAATCAATACGGAGGATAAATGTATCTGTTCAAGCTATCAATTACTAATTTTCGTAAATACGGTGGCTCAGATGATAATCCAGGCATCGTTATCGAGTTTAGCAAAGGGCTCAACGTACTTATAGGGGAGAATGAATCGGGTAAGACCTCCATTGTTGATGCTATAAGGTATGTGCTTCAAACGCAGAGTTACGATTTCACCAGAATTGATGAGATCGATTTTCACTATAGCAATGATAATCGTGTAAACTCATTGAAGATCGAATGCGAATTCAAGGGTTTTACTGATGCTGAAGCGGGGAACTTCTTGGAATGGATCGGTTTTGATGACAATAACGAGTATGTATTGAAAATATGGCTGAGTGCTGAAAGAAAAGATAATCGGATAATACAAGAGATTCGGGCAGGGATGGATAATGTCGGAACCCAGCTAGATGCTGGAGCGAGAGATCTACTCAGAGTTACTTATTTAAAACCATTAAGAGATGCTGAAATGGAGATGGCTGCAGGGAGAAGATCAAGATTTGCTCAGTTACTCAAGAGCCGTAGTGAGTTTAAATGTAAAACAAAACAAGAAGAGAAAGATCATCCTCTTAGCAAATTGGTAGACTTGGCAGATTCTGGGATCAGAGACTATTTTTCTGGAGAGCATGAGTTCACAGACAAGATGAACAAGGAGGCTCTGGAACTGATTGAACCTCTGATAGATGATTATCGTTCAAAGGGTGACCCAGATTCAATGGTTATCGCTGAAGAACTTGAGAACATTAAAACTCTCTTAAGGCGTCATATTCAGGAGAACGGCAAGACCATAATCAAAACAATCAAGGACAATCTGGCCTCATTTACTTCTACTGGTAAGAAAATCGAACCATTCGTGACATTGTCAGGTGTTGAGTTATGGGCGATAATTCAACGTTTAACACTAAACATCGACAATAATCCTCCAAGTTTAGGGCTAATGAACCTCCTTTACATTGCAGCTGAGTTGATGTTATTGAAACGAGAGAAGCACACTGGGCTAAAGCTTGCGATCATTGAGGAACTGGAGGCTCACCTACATCCTCACTACCAGATTAACACACTCAAGTATTTCACAGATGACTTCGGTGCTTACGGGCAAGTCTTTCTTACAACTCATAGTGTTGTTTTAGGATCATCAGTGCCTCTCAATAGCTTACTAATTTGCAAAGACCAAGATGTCTTTCCCATCGGAAATCGCGAGAAGGACAATCAATATACTGAGATTGAAAAGGATGATGCTTATTTTTTAGAAAGATTCCTTGATGCTACAAAAGCAAATCTATTCTTTGCGCAGGGAGTGATAATAGTCGAAGGAGATGCTGAAAATCTTCTTATACCTGTTTTAGCTGAAGTTATTGGTCTACCTCTTAACAAACACGGTGTCTCAATCGTAAATGTGGGGAGTACGGCTTGGAAGCGATATGTGAAGATATTCGAGAGAACAGATGGGAAAGTAATGCCCGTTAAAGTTGCCGTTATTAGTGATGGGGACGTTCCATGCAGAGAGTACCTGAAAGAAAATCCACCAGAAGTATATTGTCAGGAACTCGGTAATGGAGTAGTTGCCATCGAAACAGAAAAGAATCGATTCATAACGCTTATTAAACCATTCGAACAGGCGACTAGTAGCATACCTGCGAAATCTAAACTCAAGGAAGAACATATTATCCAATACATGGACTTAGTAAAACAGAAAAAAAAGGAAAGTGAATACATACCGAAGAACGGCAATATCAGGGTATTTACAAATGAATGGACGCTTGAGTACCATCTTGCAAAAAGTAAGCTAAACGATGATTTGCTATCAGCTATGAAACAAGCAAGAGAATTAGCTGGAGTTAGTGTAGATCTGCCTGATGGTAGTTCTATCGCTTATAGATTTATGAAGCCCTTCTTGGGACATCTCTCAAAAGCTCTTACCGCTCAGTTCTTAGCAAAGACCTTGCTAGATAAGAAAAACGACTTGAGAGAAGCCATTGAAAATGATGATCAATTGAAATACATGGTAAATGCCATTAAGTTTTCTTGTGGTAAGGGTATCTAGGGTAAGCCCATGGCAGAGTTAAGCGAACTTGGCATCCTTTCGCATTTAACCGAAGCGGAAAAGCTCTTTCTACCAAATGAGTGTAATTTTGACCCAGAATCAGTTAACTTTATCAAATGCCTAGAGTCAACTGATGTGGTGGCTTGTCCGGGTAGTGGCAAAACAACAGCATTATTAGCTAAGCTATTCATTCTCTCAAAATACATGCCCTTTGAATTCAACAAGGGAATCTGTGTTTTGACTCATACAAATGTTGCCATCGATGAGATCAAGCGGAGAATGGGAAAAGCCAGCTCGGTGTTGTTTACGTATCCGAACTTTTTTGGGACTATACAGAGCTTTGTCGACAAATTCTTAGCAATCCCTGCATTTGTTGAAGAATATGGGCATAGAAACGTAACCATTGACTCATCTCTTGCAGAGAGCATATTTTGGAAGAGGTTGAAACCAACGACCAGAACTTGGGTATCGAGGCAGTATATTGATATTATTGCTAAGCTTATTTTGACATCCTTAGATGAAATCATGTTATCCTCTGATGGAAAGACATCTTCACTCAAGATTGGTAAGCAGACTGAGAGTTATAAAGAACTTCTATCAGTAAAAAAACATCTCATCGAAGATGGCATTATTAGATATGATGAAGCATACCTGTTTGCAGAAAACTATATAGCAAAACACCCGGGGTTACCTGAGTCAATATGCACAAGATTTAGCTACCTTTTTATCGATGAGATGCAAGACACCGATAAAAGACAAAATGACCTGTTAAATAGAGTTTTCAATGACAGTGTAGTGAAGCAGAGGATAGGTGACCCCAATCAGGCAATTTATGACCTTGTAGTTTCGGATGATGTTGCTTGGGGATTATCAGATAAGATTATTACCATATCATCATCACAGAGAATCTCTAACCAAATTGCACAATCTATTCACAAAGTGTGCGTCAAACCCGAGGCAAGCCTCAATGGTGTTGATCGAGGAACCGACTGTCTCCTCTCGCCAGTAATTATCTTGTATGATGATGATTCACAATCAGTTGTGCTTAGTAAGTTTAGTGAATTGATCAAGGAACGGGAAGACCTATGGAAGCAGGAGATTGCTGAAATAGGTAAACTTCCACTATACTATGCAGTTGGTTGGACCCATGATAATGAAGGAAAAACTGCAGCTGGATTGAATAAGACTAGTATTAGGTCATATTTCCCCGATTACCATAGGCCAGTAAGGTCAGGCAACCCAATCTACAACTCGCTAAAGAATTATCTGGTAAAATCAGCTGGTTCACGATCGAATGTGACCCCCCAAATGATTTCAGATTCGCTTTTAAGTTCTTTCCTGAGAGTCCTGAGCGAAGGAGATATAACCAATCCTTCAAGCGGTAAGCGATACACCAAAAGTTCACTGTATGAATATCTCAAGACCCATGAAGAATTCCATTCTGAGTTCAAATCTGATTTGGCATTATGGGTAAAGCAAATCAGCAAACATGCCTGTGACGACACAACATGCTCTCATAGAAATGATGCATATCCTAATTGTGTGTTTGAGCAGATAATTCAATATCTGAAAGAAACCTGGCTCCCACATTTTGCGATTGAAGAAGCTCAAGTTGATAGATTCATCACTAATCCAATAGAACAAATGGAAAACACCTCCTCTGTGAGTAATGTCTTCTCATCAAATGGCATTGATATACAAGTTGGGACAGTCCACTCGGTGAAAGGTCAAACGCACACTGCAACGCTATTCTTGGAGTGCTTTAGCTATGATTTCAACGGCAATCAACTCCTTGATTACTTGACTGGGGATAGGACTTTCTCATCTAATGACGGCAAGTATAGAAATTGCGCCTTAAAGGTGGCATATGTTGCAATGAGCAGACCTACCCATTTTTTATGTGCCGCATTTCATATAGACAGGATTCCTACAACTGCACACAAAAAGCTTGAAGAATTAGGTTGGTCATTAGTGACCATTTGAGGGGACAAGAATGTACGACATACAAGACTCAACGACTCACGAACTTGCTAAGTATCTAACACTATTACTACCAGAGCTTAGTGATAACTGGTGGCAGGACACGGTGCTTAATGCATTGAATCCAAGGCAGAAAGACATTTTACTCAAATCAAAAGATACAACCCTTGATAACCTCGACCTTGCAGCTCTACTTCGGATATTTGATCAGAACTGGTTCCGCATATCTGCTCATATGGAGTATGAGCCAGAACAGAGGCATTATCTTAAGGACTGATCTTTCCCACATGTCTAATCTTCTGGGACACAGGAAGATAGTTAAAAATAGTTCTTGACAAAAGAACCTCGTATTATATTGTGGCACAATATTATACAAGCCAAATACAAACGAGGTTCAAAAGTGATTTATCCCAGAATCAGCCAATTTAGTCAAGTCAAATCTTCGAGTTTAGTTG
>JAHYIU010000009.1 GCA_019429425.1 Candidatus Syntrophosphaera sp. | reverse complement strand
CTAAAGGTCTTTTTTGGGGGGGGGGTAGTCTTTGATAATATATGCGATGCAACTTACGGAGAATTTGACACTTATATTATTCTAAGACTCATCATGGGAGATTTTAACAATGATTCTTTCGATGATTTGGCTTATTTTGAAGGTAATGAATTTTGTATATGTTGGGGATCTGATACTGCTGATCTGGAGTTTGAACTATGGCACACAACACCCCCAACCAATATCCTGTCCACATACTATGCCAGATTCAATAATAGCAGTTACTTGTGTTATGGTGCCCCCCAACTCGAGATTTTCAATTTCTTCCGCTGGGATAATATGGATGGATTAGTATTGGATTATATAATCAATGAAGATTACAACCCTAACGCGTCAACACAATTATCTTACTTCTTGGGGGATGTTAATGGCGACGGACACGGCGAGATCCTTCTCTCAAACCGCACAAGCAGCCCGTTGGTATTCAAAGTGTTCACAACAGAATATAATGGTAATTCCACAGATGATAATGTCATTACCTGTCCTGTGCAGCTTTTTACCTATCCCAATCCTTTTAATCAAAGCCTTTCATTGACTTATGAATTGAAAGAGCCAGGCATGATCGGGATTTCTGTTTTCAACATCAAGGGACAATTAGTAGCAAAGCTTGATGATGGCCAAAGGGGGGCAGGGCAATACTCTGTCAACTGGAATGGTAAAGATAATAGGGGTAATAAGCTACCTTCAGGAGTCTATCTCATTAAGCTAAGACTTGGTGAGAGGATTATAACATGTAAAAAAGTAACGTTATGTTACTGAACAAAAAGGAGGAAAAAATGAGACGCATGATTATCTTTCTTGCTATCTGGGCATTGGGACTACTTCTATCAGCTTAAGGCTCAAGGTGATACCATTACCAAGAAGATGATCATGGTAAAATAGTATCAAATGGCAATAAAAAAGCCCGGGGAAATACCCCGGGCTTTTCTATTGGATAATGGTTCCAATAATTTGATCTATCCGAGCCTGAAGATCTAGGGTTAGCGCTAAAGCTGTAACCATCAGGCAATGATGGATGGGATCGGCAAGGGTTTTGCCCTTTCGGTCTTTAAGGTATTTATGCAGCACCTGATAACCGCCAATGTGATAGTTCCACAACTCCGGGGTGATGCCCTCAAAGTATTTATCTTGGTTGATCTGCACAGTCTGGCCCCCCTTATCATTACGGTGTCAATACGGACTCATTACGGACAAAGTCCGTAATGAGTCCGTATTGACACCGTAATGATAAGGGGGGCGATGGCTGGGCCGATAGATCGATTTGTGCCCGGAAGCCTCATTAAATCAGGCAAAAAGAGGATTTTCAGAAGCGATCGCCAGGTTTTGCGCCTGTCTGCGGATCCGGGGCCTCCATCGCGTTAGAACAGAAATGTTGCCTTGATAAAGGGCAGGGCGACAAAGCTTCCCAAATCGTAGCCCACAGGACGGAATCCGCCCAAGTCCCAACTGATCTTGGCCCCCTTGAAACGCAAACCGAGGCCAAAATCTGTGCGGTATCGCCTTCTCCGGCATACAGATAGAACTCTCCGATGGCGGCCACGCGCTTGGATAGGTCCGCAATACCGCCGAGGCCGAACACAAATCCTCCTTCGAGGATGTCTTCATACTCTCCAAAGGGCTTGCTAACCGAAAAATGCAGGCTGCGGTGGGGATCGCCGATGCTCAGCACATGGCCGATATTGGCAATCCGCACTTCCACATCCGGAGTGAATGACCCGTAAAAGGCGGCCTGGATGCCATCTTTGCGCAAGTAGTTGATCTTGCCCCCGAGGGTGAAGGAGCGGAGCAGGTCAAAAGTGATGGGAAAGACCGTTCCCGCGCTGAGGTGGATGCGGTCCGTGGGGGCATAGGTGTACTGTAGGATCAGCAACTCGAAACTGGTGAGGGCTGAAGTACCCCGGGGCATTGTATAGGCCGTGGGCATCACGAACAGGGCCTGGTCCGCGGATAGATATTGGGGATCGGCTTTGATGCTGTCTGCCTCTCCCTTTTGATACATATTCTGCACATACTCATCATCGCTGTCGATGTTTCCTTCAGCTTCCTGGACATCAGCTGGACCGGACTGAGCTGAAAGGAATGCCAGGCACAGCGTCAGAATGCTCAATACAAGACAGGTTTTAGACATTTGAACCTCCCCACCGGGTCAAGTTTAACCCGATAAGGAAACTCTAATCCCAAAAATACTTATAGCAACCATGATTACGACCAATCAATCCCCTGTTGCAGATCCCGAAACACAATGAAGAAAGGCCGGATGTGGCTTTTAATACCGGATCCGGCCTCGAGTAGGTTCTTAGAAGTTTGGCTGTCAGTCGATCTCCACCTCGCTCATCGGGATGCCGCTGGCTTTGGCGACCCCTTCGCCATAGGCGGGATCAACCTTGTAGCAATTTACTATGTGGCGGATCTTGATCTCCTTGGGCGCGTCGCCCATGTTGCGGGCCGTATTGTCATAGAGGGCCTGTTTCTGCTCCGCGTTCATCAGGTTGAAGAGGTCGCGGGTCTGGCTGTAGTAGTCGTTGTCGTCCGCGTGGAAATCATAGCGGTCAGCATCTCCTTCCAGCGGATAGGGCGGTTCCTTGAAATCGGGCTGGTCCTGCCATTCGCCATAGCTGTTGGGATCGTATCCTGTTGTGCTGCCGTAGTTTCCATCCAGGCGCAGGGCGCCGTCGCGGTGGAAACTATGCGCTTCAACGCGGGGTTTGTTGACAGGGATCTGATGGTGGTTGACTCCCAGGCGGTAGCGCTGCGCGTCGCCATAGGAGAAAAGGCGCGCCTGCAGCATGCGGTCTGGCGAATAGCCGATGCCGGGAACGATGTTGGCAGGGGTGAAAGCAGCCTGTTCCACATCCTGGAAGTAGTTCTCCGGATTGCGGTTAAGCTCCAGCACGCCGACCTCGATCAGGGGCCATTTCTTCTTGGTCCAGATCTTGGTAACGTCGAACGGATTGTAGGGCAGCTGTTTGGCCTCTTCCTCCGTCATTACCTGGATGGACAGGGTCCAGCGGGGAAAATCGCCTTTCTCGATGCTGTCGAAGAGATCGCGCTGATGGCTTTCGCGGTCTTTGCCAACCAGGGCCTCAGCTTCGGCGTCGGTGAGGTTTTTTATGCCCTGCTGGGTTTTGAAGTGGAATTTGACCCACACCCTGTGGTTTTCCTTGTCATACATGGCGAATGTGTGGCAGCCGTAACCGTTCATGTGCCTGTAGGACAAGGGTATGCCACGATCGCTCATCGTGATGGTGACCTGGTGGATCGCCTCGGGCAGGGAACTCCAGAAGTCCCAGTTGTTCCTGGCACTGCGCAGGTTGGTCTTGGGATCGCGCTTAACGGCGTGGTTCAATCCGGGAAACCTCAGCGGGTCGCGGAAAAAGAACACCGGAGTGTTGTTGCCCACGATGTCCCAGTTCCCTTCCTCGGTGTAAAACTTGACGGCAAAGCCGCGGATGTCGCGTTCCGCGTCGGCGGCGCCGCGTTCTCCGGCCACTGTGGAAAAGCGTACGAACAGTTCTGTCTTTTTTCCGATCTCGGAAAAGATCTTCGCTTTGGTGTATTTGCTGATGTCATGGGTGACGGTGAAGGTCCCGAAAGCGCCGGAGCCTTTCGCGTGCATGCGGCGTTCGGGAATGACCTCACGGTCGAAATGGGCCAGCTTTTCCACCAGCCATACGTCTTCCATCAAGAGCGGGCCGCGCTTTCCGGCAGTCTTGATGTCGTTGTTGTCCGCCACCGGGGCACCGGACACATGGGTGAGTTTTTTCTTCTTCGTGTCGTCCATGTTATGCTCCTTGTCTGGTTTTTGGTTGTTTATGTTTTGTTTGTCTGGATTTAGGGTCTGAGTTTTCCTGTTTTAGGCAGTCCGTGCAGATGCCCCGGACCTCCACATGCAGCGATTCCGCGCGGCCGAGGTCCAATGCTTGGGGCGGGAAGGATAGCGCGTCGAGTTCCGCGTTGGTGAAATCGCGCACCGCCCCGCAGCTCAGGCAGGTGAAATGATGGTGCTGATCGAGGTTGGCATCGAACCGCGCGTGTTCCCGCCAGGGATCGACGGTGCTGATCAAACCGAGATCGGCCAGCAGCCGGAGAGTGCGGTACACCGTGTCCAGAGAGATCATGGGAAAGCTGCGGCTCAGTTTGCGATGTATTTCCTCCGCGCCGGGATGTTCCTCACTGCCGGCCAGGATCTTAAATATCGCCAGGCGCTGGGGTGTGAGGCGTATTCCAGCACTTTTTGCAGCCTCTTTGAGTTGGTTAATGCGTTGATGCAAAACATGTTGGTTAATCATGGCAAATCCTATGTGATAATCATTATTATATAGGAAATACTAATGCATAGCGTCCCAGTGGCAAGAGTTTTTGGGCTGGAACCGTTCAGGCATTAACTGCAGCATGTCAGAAGACCGCAGGGCCTCGTTCAGTACTTTCATTCCCCCGGTCATTTTTCCGGTTGACAGGAAACTGGCCGGGTTAAAAATTGACCTTCATACAGGGGTGCTGGAGATGATCCGGCTGAGAAAATACCCTTCGAACCTGATCCGGATAATGCCGGCGTAGGAAAGCAAACAAGCTCGCGACCGACCTCTCTTCGAAGGAACTATCAATCTCACCCCCCTGAAAAGAATAAAGGGGTGATATCATGGAACACCAGATTTCCAGTGCCATCGCCAAGGGATGGTTTGACAAACTCGAAAGGCATCTTGCCTGCGACGTAGTGATCGTGGGAGCCGGACCCTCGGGACTGGTTTGCGCTTCCGAACTAGCCTCATCAGGAATCAACACCACCGTTATCGAAAGGAAACTCGCTCCGGGCGGAGGAATGTGGGGCGGAGCGATGTTCTTCAACCAGATCGTGATACCCTCCAAGGCCCTGCCGATCCTGGATCGGTATGGGATACGGCATCATGAGGCGGAAAACGGCCTCCACCTAGCGGACGCGGTTGAGGCAACCTCCGCTTTGATCTATAGGGCCGCTTCAGCCGGGGCCGCGATATTCACCGGGATTACTGCAGAAGACATCATAGTGGAGCAGAACCGCATCACGGGGGTGGTGATCAACTGGACCGCGGTAGCCAAAAACAAGATGCATGTGGATCCTCTGACCATTTCCGCCCAGGTCGTACTTGACGCGACCGGGCATTCCTGCGAGGTTGTGAGCATCCTCACCCAGAAAAACCACGTGGAACTGGAATATCCCTCTCGTTCGGTGGTCTACGAACGCTCGCTGAACGCGTCAGCCGGTGAACGGGCTTGCGTTGAATTCACCGGCCAGGTCTATCCGGGGCTCTTTGTCTGCGGCATGGCGGCCTGTGGGGTGAGCGGCAGCAACCGCATGGGGCCTATCTTTGGAGGCATGCTCCTATCCGGTATCAAGGCTGCGGAACTGATCCGCGGAAAGCTGCCCGAGGGGGAATCCCATGCGTGATTTCGGCCTCTATATCGTTGTCACCCAGCCTGTTATCGGCCATCTTCGTTTTACGGAGACCTGTGTCAAGGAGGAGGTCCCGATCCTGCAACTGAGGGAAAAGGACATGCCGGACCGGGAATTTCTGAAACTGGCACGCGGCATGAGAGAGATCATCCGCGGTTCCGGGACCTTGTTTTTCGTCAACGACAGGCCGGATATCGCCTTGCTGTCAGGGGCCGACGGTTTACACCTGGGACCTGAGGACCTGCCCTGGCAGGAAGTGGCAAAACTGATCAAGCCGGGTATGCTGCTCGGAGTATCCACTCACAGCCTGGAGCAGGCAAATCAACTGATGGCAGAGCGCCAGGCAGCAGCGGAAGGATTCAATCCCGACTACATGAGCTTCGGGCCGATCTTCTCCACCCCCGCCAAAGCTAAACCCGATCCCCCCGTGGGGACAGATAAGTTGGCTGAAGTTATTGCCCAGGCATCACTTCCCGTGGTCGCCATCGGTGGGATATTTCCAGAAAACCTTGGGGAAGTATTATCCTCCGGAGCCCGCAATATCTCTATGATTAGGCAATTTTCCCTTTGCCGGGACGAGGCTGAACTGGTGGACAATATCCGCATCATTAAAAGCATTCTGAAGGAGAACATATCATGACTCAGCTACAATCAGCCCAGGCAGGGGTCATAACGCCTCAACTGCTCGAGGTCGCCAGCCAGGAAAGCATCCAGGCAGAGAAATTGCTCGAACTGGTGGCCGCGGGAAAGGTGGTCATACCCTGCAATGTGAAACACAACCCACGTCCGACCGGGATCGGAAAACACCTTTCCACCAAGGTCAATGCCAATATCGGCACATCGGAACTGGACTGCGATTTCGGCAAAGAACTGGCCAAACTCAAGGCCGCGGAAAAATACGGAGCCCACAGCGTGATGGACCTTTCCACTGGTGGGGATCTGAATCGCATCCGCCGGGCCATGCTGGGGGAAACGGACCTGATCCTCGGCACGGTGCCCATCTACGCCGTCGCGACTGAACTGCAAAGGAAAAAGCTGGACATTACCAGCTTCGAGCCGGAAATGCTTTTTACTGAGATCGAACGCCAGGCCGAGCAGGGAGTTGATTTCATGACCGTTCACGCGGGAATCACCCAATGGTCCCTAAAACCTCATCTGAAAGGTAAAAGACTCCTGGGGATCGTGAGCCGGGGCGGCTCGCTCCTGAAAAGATGGATGCTCCATTCAGGCCAGGAAAATCCTCTCTATGAACAATATGACAGGCTTTTGGACATCTGCGCCAGATACGATGTCACGCTCAGCCTGGGAGACGGATTCCGCCCCGGGGCGATCGGCGATGCCACCGATCCCACCCAGATCTCGGAATTGCTGGTTCTGGGTGAATTGGTCGAACGCGCCTGGCAGCAAGGCGTCCAGGTGATGGTGGAGGGACCGGGGCACGTCCCGCTCAGGGATATCAAAGCCAATGTGGTCTTGGAAAAAAGGCTTTGCCGGGAGGCACCGTTCTACGTGCTGGGACCGCTCCCAACAGATTTTGCCTCCGGCTATGACCACATCAGCGGCGCGATCGGAGGTGCCATCGCGGCCTCGGCCGGCGCGGATTTCCTCTGCTACGTGACTCCCGCGGAACACCTCTGCCTCCCCGATCTGGAGGATGTCAAACAGGGTGTCATCGCCTCCCGCATCGCCGCCCATATCGCAGACATTGCCAAAGGCTGTCCCGGGGCCAAAGTGATCGATGACAGGATCGCCCAAGCCCGCAGGGACATGAACTGGAGCGAGGTTTTCCGGCTTAGCGTCGATCCGGAATTCGCACGGCAGCGCAAGGAAAGCACCTCATCCCAGGCAAACGATCATTGCAGCATGTGCGGTCTGCTGTGCGCGATCAGGACTGACCGGGAAAATCCCTGTGCGACCGAGTGAAATCCTGGCCATTTCCGCTCTGGACAGCTCCGGCGGGGCCGGGCTCAATCAGGATATCTGGGTTTGTTGCCTGTTCGGAAAGCAACTCCAGACATGTCTGACAGGGGTCACGATCCAGACCCCTGCAGGCGTAGTGGCCATCCATCCAGTCTGTGATACCCTTCTAAGTTCACAGATCGAGGGTGTCCTGAAAGATTCGGAATTTCGCCTGGTCAAGATCGGAGCTCTGTGCTCACCCACCCAGGTGGATGTTTTCCTCAAACTATTGCAGCGACCGAGGCCTTTCAAGGTCATCCTCGATCCGGTCCTTAAACCGAGCAGGGGATTGGAATTCATGGCAGACATAGATCTGGGGCGGTATATGAATCTGCTTGAGATAACTGATTTCATCTGTCCCAATCTAATCGAATTGGAAGCTCTCACTTCTACACGGCTGGACAACTTCAAATCAGCACTGAAGGCGGCGCGAAAACTGGCCATGGATGTTGGAATCAATGTTCTGCTCAAAGGTGGCCATGGAAAAGGCGAACCGATCAAGGAAGCCTTTGTCACTGCCGATAAAGTGGTCCTATCCACCCATCCCAGGCGGCCCTGGAAATACAGCCATGGCACGGGCTGCGCCTTTGCCTCCGCGTTCATGTGCTATCTGAGCGAAAATGTCCCTCCGGAAGAGGCTTTCCGGCTTGCCTCGCAATGGGTTGTGGATTTCTATGACCGCCTTAATGGTCTGCCGGAGATCTAAATGATTTGACAAATTTCTACCCGCGCCGAACTGTCAATTTATGGACAAACGCAAGATAAACTACTCGAATGTAAGGTTTTGCCTGCGCTGCGGCGGGCCCATGCAGATCAGAGCAGACCGCGAAGGCAAGATTCGCCCCGTCTGTCAGGCCTGCGGCTGGGTCTATTACAAGAATCCCATCCCAGCAGTGGCGGTTCTGGTCTTAAATGAACAAAACGAACTGCTGCTGGTGAAGCGCTTGTTTGAACCGAACGCGGGAGAATGGGCCCTGCCCAGCGGCTATATGGAGATCAATCTGAGCCCACAGGAGAACGCGATCGAGGAGATGCGCGAGGAAACAGGGCTGGAGGGTGAGGTCGACCACTTCATAGATTGGTACTTTGGCTACAGTCCGATCTATGAACGCGTGCTGAGCCTGGGTTTCAGGATGCGGATAAGAGGAGGAAAACTCCAGGCTGGGGATGACGCTTCGGAGGCAAAGTTCTTTCCTTTGGAAACACTACCGCGGGTCTGCTTTGCAGCGCACCGCAAGTTCATTCATCTGGAAACAGGGTTGGAACTGGAGTTTTAGCCCGTCCTTAATCACTTGCAGCACAGTGTCTTGAGCCAGCCCGTCCGACCGCTGGTGCTTACTTTCCAGAGCCAGACTCCGTTGGGCAAATCCGGGACTGCCAAAGAGTTTAGGTCGAGCACTATCTCTGGCCGCGCGGGGAAGTTCCATTCACCCACTTTCTGGCCCCGGAGGTTGAACAGGGTGATCTCTATACTGCCTTTGGGTTCGTCAATGCCGAAGCAGATCCGGTCAGTAAAGGGATTGGGCCAGGTCCGGACAAAACTGGGAACTGGGATTTGGAATTCTTCCTGCAGGGAAACCTGGCCGCCCGTGTAAACACTGATCCCGTCGTAATAATGGCCGATCCAAAGGCGGTTTGTGGCATCCACACACACATGTTTGCAGATATTGCTGGCCAGGCCGGAATTCTGCGAGCCGAAGACTGTCCAGGCTCCATCAGCATATCTGGCCAGTCCGCCATATTGGGTGGAGACCCACAAAGCACCCTCCAGTCCTGCGGCGAGGCCTGTGACGACATCATGCGGAAGGCTTGAATTATCCGTGTTGTAGACGGTCCACTCGTTTCCCGAGAGACAGGCCAAACCCTGACTGGTGCTGATCCAGTGGGCTCCGTTCAGATAGACCACTTCCGTGACCGCGTTCGAGGGTAGGCCGGAATTGCTGGTGTCATAAAGCGTCCAATTATCACCGGCGATCCTCACCAAACCCGATTCCGAGGCGGTATTGTAGGCTCCGACCCAAACCTGATCGAGTTCGTCCACACTCAGCGAGAGCAGGTAATTGGAGGGCAAAATGGAATTTGAGGTGTCCCAGGAAGTCCAGGTACCCCCATCCAGGCGGAACAATCCGTTGCGCTGGGTGGCGAGCCAAACCCGGTTCTGCGAATCGACTCCCACCGCGGCGGTCAGGTTGTTGGGCAGAGGTGAGTTGTCGGATGTGAATTGGGTGAATTCGTTGCCGTCATACTTGATCAGGCCGTCATAACGGGTTGCCAGCCAGAGGTTTCCACTCTGGTCCAAGGCCATATCCCAGATCTGATGGTAGGTCCCTGGAGTTTCCAAATAGCTCCAGTTTTCCCCGTCAAAGCGGTATAATCCGGCAAATCCGCCGATCCACTGGACTCCGTCGGCAGACTCGACCTGGCAGTACAAGGGGCTTGAAGGGAGGTTGCTATTGGAGGTGTTGATCACCTGCAAAACCCCACCCTGCAAGCGGTTCAGGCCCATGCTGCCGGGGAACCAGCTGGTGCTTTCGTCATCGAAGAAGATCTGATACACCGCGTTGGCGAGCATAGCGGAGTTTCCCGTGTTGTAATAATCCCAGTTCTGGCCGTCGAAGACGTTTAGGGCAGAATTGGTGCCGATCCAGACGCTGCCGTCCGGATGCAAGGCCAGGCTGTAAATGTCGGATCCCAGCAAGGGGGAATTGTTTGGGTGGTAATAGGTCCAGGTAGCATCGTCATAATAGTAAGCCCCAGCCGAGAAGGTGCCGATCCAGAGATGGTTGGCGGCGTCGAAGGCAATGGCGTTGACGGCGGTCCCGGGCAGGGCGGATTGGGGATGGTGGTAATAAGCACAGTCGTCCCCATCCCGGCAGACCAGCATTCCTGAAAGCGAAACCCAGTCGTAGGTGCTGAACCAGACCCGGCCAATGTTGTCCAGAGTCACGGATTCCGCATTGGGGGTGGTATTGGAGGTGTAATCCGTGTATTGGGTAAAGCTGGTTCCGTCAAAATGGACCAGGCCGCCCGCGTCGGTACCCAGCCAGATGTCATCGGCACCAGCGATGGCGAGGGAATTGATGGAGTTGTACATAAAGCCCAGGGGAAAGGACTGCCAGGTTTGGCCGTCGTATTTCCAGAGGGAAGTGTATTGTCCCCAGATCCAGATATTGCCAGCGGGATCGGCCTTCAGACCTCGGACATTGTTGAAGGGCAGGCCGGAATTCGCGTGGTTGAGATGGGTGAGACCCATAGTGTGGCGGTCGATCCGGACCAAACCTCCGCTGGTGGCGCACCAAAGCTGGTCTCCAACGCTGTCCACCGTGCGGGAAACTCGGCCGGGGGTGTAGTTCAACCAATCGGCGTATTGGGCGGACAGAGTGCAATAAGCTAGGAATAGCAAACAGAACAATGCTTCATTGCGCATCAAAGGTTCTCCTTCCGCGGCCCCATGAAAGGGCTGCCAGTCACTGTTAACCTATTTACCCCCCCCCGTTTTATGTCAAGCTATTCCCACACAAACTTGAGCGCGCCAGACAAGATTTCTTAGCCGAAGTTGCCCTAAATGAGACGATCAGTGCTTTTCCGCCAAGGTATACGAATACCAGGGTCTATTTTTCAAAACTTCCTTTTCTTTAGCTGGCATTTGATTATTATATATACAGCACCATTATAATGGGGAGGTGTAACATGCATTATATCATTCTATTAATGCTGTTTATTGTAAGCATGGAAATGCTGATGGGAGAACAGGTCTTCAACCGCGCCCTGATGCAGAAGGCAAAAAGCAACGACGCCGAGGCCCAGTACAATCTGGCGATGTGCTATGACACGGGATTGGGGGTTGGCAAGAGCAAGAAGGAAGCGCTCAAGTGGCTCCTTCTTTCCGCGGAAAAAAGGTATCCCCGGGCCCAGTACAACCTGGGATTGTTCTATTATCATGGTGACGGTGTCGAGCAGGACTATACCACGGCAGTGAAGTGGTTCAACTCCGCGGCGATTCAGGGAATGCCTGAAGCCCAGTACAGCCTGGGATTGTGTTATGCCCTGGGACAGGGCGTAGAGCAGGATTGTGGGATCGCCGTGCAGTGGTTCCGCCGTTCCGCGGAGCAGGGCTACACCAAGGCGCAGTACTGTTTGGGATGCTGCTACGACTTTGGCGAGGGGGTGGAGATCAACAAGGAGGAATCTGTCCGCTGGTACCGCCGCGCCGCCCAAGCCGGATACGCCAAGGCGCAGTACAGCTTGGCCTGCTGCTATGACTTTGGCGACGGAATGCCGCAGAACATTGAGGAAGCCTGTCGCTGGTACAGATCAGCCGCGGAGCAGGGCCACGCCGGAGCTCAATTCAACCTGGGAACCATCTACTACAACGGAGACGGGATGGAACGCGATCCTGCCGAAGCAGCGAAATGGTACCGGATGTCCGCGGAACAGGGTTTTGCCGATGCCCAGTACGTGCTCGGGAATTGCTACAACAATGGAGACGGCGTGGAACGCGACGATGCCGAGGCGATCTTCTGGTGGAAACTGGCCACCGCCAATGGACACGAATCCGCGGGCCACGCCTACGAAAAACTTAGCCGGGAACTCACAGAGGAAGAACTGGACCAGCTTCAGGCCAAAGCGGACAAATGGCAGGCCACTCATATGAGCCTGGATTAGGAGCGGACGGAAAGAAAGGATCAGACTCCGCAGCGCTCCAGATCCACCACCCGGGGTGACTTGAACCAAACTCCTTCCTGGAGGAGGAGTTCCTTTTGCAGCCTGCCGCCGGATTCGTCTGACAGGGCTATTTCGCCTGAGGAGCGCACGATCCGCCACCAGGGCAGGCCGTACTTTTCCGAGCAGCTGTGGAGTATCCGCGCCACCTGCCTTGCCCCGTTGGGGATCCCGGCCACTGCGGCGATCCTGGCATAGGTGGAAACCTGTCCTGACGGAACCGATTTCACCGCCTGGATGATGGCTGCGGTGCTGTTCATACGGGCCTAACTTGCGGGGATCGCCTCCTCGCCAAAGCTTTGCGCGGCCTCGCCTTTGATGCGCTGATAGAAGATCGCGCTGGCCATGGTGCAATAGGATGAAAGCAGCAGGAATCCCAGCCCGAAGGTGAGGACGCTGATCAGGAACCAGCCGATAAAGGAAAGCATCAGCATGAAATACTCGGTCTTATGCCCCTCCATCAGCTGCTTGCTTTTGCGCAGTGCATCCTGGGCCTCGATATTGGGGTCTTCCGCCATGATGAAAAAGGTCATGGAATAGCCGATGGCGGCGATGATCCCAGGCACGATCAGCAGCAGGCTCCACAAGAAGATGTATAATGACATTAGCAAATAGGCAACCAGGGTGCGGATGAAATCCTTGAACCCGTCGAACATCTCCTCCACCCGGAAATCCCCGCGGCGATAGAGTTTCAGGAAGATGGCGGAGATAGCCAGAGTGAACGGGCCTCCCGCGATCAGAGGCGCAATTCCGCCAATTCCCGTCATCCCCAAAATTGAATAGATCCCATACAAGATCAGCCAGATCAGGGCCAGATTCCACCATTTGTCTTTTAACAGTTCTCTCGCCTCCCGGCGAATTTCCTCATTGTTCATACTTCCTCCTCAGGAGTTTTTATTCTTTTTGCTGGGTTAACTTATGAGGATGCATCAATTTTCCAGTCGCCGCATCAGGGCATATCTTGTCTCAATTGTTGAATGGATACATTTTCACCGCAAGGCAGCCTGTCAAGAATAAACTGCCGCAAGGCAGGAGAATTCCATCACAGAGAGCAAAGAATTGCCAGATAGTTGTATTTGTCGCCGGTAATCCCGCAAATCCGGTCGCTGCCGCGCCAGAGCGGAAAAGGCAGCTGGCGGGTCAGCCGGTCCAGACGCAGATGGGACTGGAGTTTATGGGCAAAAAGTTCCGCCCGGAGCACTTTCATTCCGTTCTGGAGCACCAGGGCGGCCAGGGATTCCCGGTCGAAGCTGTGCAGATGGGCGTTGTGGGGAGTTTTTTGGTTGCAATGGATGCAGAGCGAATAGCGGATCTGTTCCTTGTAGGGAACCGTGAGCAGCAGCCTGCCGCCTGGTTTGAGCAGGTTTTTCCAGGCAGCCAAAGCGCGACCGGGATCGACCAAATGCTCCAATACTTCCAGTGCCACAACGAGGTCAAACTTTCCCTCGATGGCAGGGGGTTCCAAAGCGTCCGCCAGCCAGGTCTGGATCCGCCCGTCACTTTGTTTGATCCGGGCCAGATTCGCCTCGCTGAGGTCCATGGCGGTCACTTCCACGTCCCGGGAAGCTGCTTGCAAACTGAACCAGCCGTTTCCGCTGCCCACGTCCAAAACCCTCTCCCCTGGCTGGATCCGGGCCAAACGTAGGGTCATCCTGTCGCGTATGGCCTCGGTGGGGGTGAAATGGTAATCGGCCCAATAGTCAAATGTTTCCGCGTCAACGCGATAGTGTTCTTTATAATTCATCAAACCTCGCAAGCCCGCTTTCCGGGGACTTCAAAGCCCCGCGGTTTCAGGCCGGGCCTGATTAAATTATAAGCGGAAATACCGCCGGCGGTAACGTTTTCTTCCAGTCTCTATTTGAGCTTGAGGCACTTCGCGGTCTGGAAGTCCCGGCCGGAGCTGGCTTTGACGAGATAGATCCCCGCTCCAGCCTCATTACCGGCAGCGTCCAATCCGTCCCATTCCGTGGTTTGGCAGCCGGCGCAATTCCATTCCCGGATCTTTTGGCCTTTAAGGTTGTAGATCTGCACCCTGACAGGATCCTGCCCCTGGCTCCGCAGGCTGATGTTCAGCTTTCCGGAGAAGGGCGTCGGATACAGCCGCAGGGCCATTTCACCGGGTCCGGGAAGCACCGGATCCGCATTGGCCACATCCACAAAAGTCCATTCATACTGGTCCATCATGGTATTCACCCAGTTGCCGTTGTCCCATTCCCAGGTGAATTCCTGAAAGATCTCTTCAAAATAATAGTATAAATTAGTGAAACGCACGACCTCGACCCAATGATCCAAGTCCCACCAGGACAAGGTTTGCATGCTACAGAGGTCTTCTGCATTGTAGCTGTATTCATTACGTTCATTTTCCATCCAGCCCAGCCGCATCCAGTTGTATTCGGTCTCCTCCAGCGGCTTGGACGGATCGAGCATGTCCACGTCCTCGAAAGCGAACATCAGCGGCAGATATTGGGATATGTGGTGGATGAAAGTCAGGTTCGTGGAGGTGTCCGAGGAATGATAGCTCCGGACAAGCCGGTAATCGTTGATCCAACTGGTGGAATCCGCGGAAACCTGATCGATCTCCTCGATGATCCTGCCCTGGGTGTCGAACAGCATGTTTATCTTGCTGTAGGAATCGACCCCAGAACTACTATCCCAGCTCCAGGTATAGATGTTTTCGATCTGCGGGCCGTCATAGAGGACGTGAAAACGCGTTGAGGGTGACCACGTTTGGTCCACAAAGCTGAAGAAGTCCACATACATGTGGGTCAGCCAGTCCTGGTTGTTGTAGGTACTCGTAATGCGGACTCCGGGCACATACATATACCCTGTGTTATAGTACATGATGCCCTGCACGATGCGGCCCTGGGCGTTGTACTGATAACGGTTCACGGCCAGCTTGACCCATTCCTCCGCGCTGCTGTCGTATTCGAAGATCGAGATCGAATCCGGCATCGTCAGTTGGGTCCCGTAATCAAGCACGATCCGCATATAGGGATCATAAACGCTGCCGTAAACGTCGTTGGATGTGATCTGGGTTGGCACCCACATCCCGCGGCTGTCAGAAATAAAAGCCCTGGCCAGCTTGCTGGAGATGGCGGAGAGATCGAGATCCGCTCCCCATATGGCCAGCGGGAGCAGGATCAACAAAGAAAGGACCATGATCTTTTTCATAATATGCTCCTTTGTAATTGGCGACATTATTTACATATGCCAGTCCTCATGTCAAGGAATATTTTCACACCCGCCCCGGAGATTTTTACCCTTTCTGTCCTGCTCAAAGCCTGTTTTCGCCTCCATCTCTCTATAGTTATACCTAACATATATTTATGCCACTATTCGCCCTGCTTTCCCCCTTCCCGCCCCCCTTATCAATACGGTGTCAATACGGACTCATTACGGACAAAGTCCGTAGTGAGTCCGTATTGATAGCGTATTGATAAGGGGAGCCAAATGATCATTTTTTAGTGGGAATTGTATAGAGATTAGGAATTTTCAGATTTCTTTCAAAGTAAGTAGGTAAGCCCCGAAGGGAGCGACAGGTTATTGCGGTGGGTGCGGAACAATCGCTGTTGGTGCAACTACCTGGCTAAGATCCGTCGCCCTCCAGACTCAGGCAGTTGACAAACCCCGCCGCAGGTGGGGTGAAGGAACATAGGCGGTGGCTTTAGCCATCGCATTTTTAAGACCGACATGGCTGGAAAAACAGCCCCGCCCCTCCCCAAACACAGATCATATCTGTGTTTGGGGAGGGGCGGGGAATTACTGATAGAGACATTCAAACCCCGCAAATACCCGGGATAAATCCCCCCGCCTATTGTCCTGAACCGGTTAAAAACCGGTTTGTTAACAGACTGCGCCCTAAGGGTTTATCCGATGAAATGAGCTTGAGTAAGTATCAACGTTCGTGCACAAATAGGAGTCCCGGAGGGTGAGACAGAATAATCAGTCTCTGGCATGTTGCTGTGTCGCGCCCTCCGGGACTTAAAAAAGACCGGATGTCCGGTCCGAGGTGAAAACAAGACCTGCCAGGCAAGCTTATGGCTTGGAAGGATCAGGCTTGAAGCTGTTGAGGACCTCACCCACGGTATAGAGCGAACCGCCGCAGACGAGGATGTCCCGCTGCCCAAGCTCGCTGCGCGCGATCTGAAAGGCCTCCGCGACCGATCCCGCCGTAACGTAGGGCACGCCGTGCTTTTTGATCTGGGCGACCTGCTCTTCCAGGCTGGCGGCGCGGTCGGAGGTGTTTTGGGCCACGTAGACCCTTTCCGCTTTGCCGCAGAAAATTGCGATCATTTCTTTGTAATTCTTGTCTGCCAGGATGGAGATGAGGAAGCGGAAACGGCGGCTGGGATATAGTTTATGCAGGGTGGCCAGCAATGCTTGCACGCCCTGGACGTTGTGCGCGCCGTCGGCAATGATGAGCGGCTCAGAGCTCAAAACCTGCATCCTGCCTCGCCATTTGACATTCAAGAGAGCTTGTCTTATCTTGCGCGCCGAGACCTGCAGCCCGCGCCTTTTCGCGTGGAGCAGAAAGGCGGTGAGGGCCACGGCGACATTGGCGGCCTGGTGTTCGCCGATCAGGTTGGTGCGCAGGTTTTTATAGACGTGGCGCCCGAAACTGTAATCCAGCTCCAGACCTGTGATCCGCCTGGCCGCGATGCGCGCGTTAAAGTCTTTTCCGATGGCATAAAGAGGGGCCTGCAGTTCCCGGGCCCTGGCCATGATGACCTTTCGGGGGCCGGGTTCGATCCTGCCCAGCACGAGAGGTATCCCCGGCTTGGTGATGCCGGCTTTTTCAGCCGCGATCAGTTCCAGGGTGCCGCCCAGGGTCTTGACGTGGTCCAGGCCGATGGTGGTGATGGCGCAAACATCAGGATTGAAGAGGTTTGTGGCGTCGAGCCGGCCCCCCAGCCCAACCTCGATCACAGCGGTTTGGACCTGTTCCTCCTTGAACAATTGGAACGCGATGGCGGTGGTGATCTCAAAGAACGAGGCGTCCCACTTTTCAAACAGCTGCTCATAACGGTGAAAGGTCTCAAGGATCCGCTCGAAAGGCAGTTCCTGGCCATCGAGCCGGAAACGTTCCGTGTAATCGATCAGGTGGGGCGAGGTGTTCAGGCCGGTGTGCCATCCATGCGCCAGGCAGAGGGCCTCGAGGGTGGCGCAAACGCTTCCCTTGCCGTTGGTTCCGGCGATGTGGAATCCGCGCAGGGAGTTTTGGGGATCGCCCATCTCCTCAAGCAGGTTTCGCATCCGGTCCAGCTCGAGTTTCACGTTGCCGGAGTATTTGCGGTAGATGTGGTCCAGAAATTCCTGATATTGCATGCTGATCCTTGTTCGCGCTTATTTATCCGCGGTTCGCGGGCAGAGAAAAACCCCGCAAGAACGATGGCTTTTTGGCCAAGGTACCCTCAAGGCGCCATACCGTGCTTGCAGGGGTTTTTTAAAGACCGCGGGGTTTTAGAAGAATTCGTCTTCGGTGACCGGAGTTTCGCCGGTGACCTCGATCCTCATGCTCTTGTAGGCAGGATCGTCCATGCAGGCCTGAAATTCGGTCAGGGTGTTGTTCTTCCAGTAATCAAAATACTTCTGCATGAGCTCGGCTTTGAGCCGGGCGTTGTTTTTGGTGTTTTGGTCGATCTTGCCCAGGTCGTTGATCATCACGTTTTGCAGTTTGGAGATGCTCATGTTGTCATAGAAAGCCTTGTCCAGGATGTGTTTGGAAAACTGGCCGAGGTTCGGGCAGAGGGTCAGGATGCCGTTGTAATGCCGGGTTTCGCCCTCCATCACTTCGGTGACGTGCTTGCCGAAAACCTGGTAAGCGTCTTTGCTGCCTTGGGATTCGGGGCAGTATTTTTCCTCGGGAAGGTAGTAGGCCTTGCTGTCCGGTTTTCTGGAATTGCGCAGGACGTCCAGGTCCCCGGAGAAATCGGCCTGGCTGTCCAGCATATAGTCGTTTGCGGCCACCCAAATGTTTTTCATATTGGTGGTGCAGTCGTCCACGTTCTTTTCCGGATCGAGGTTAAACCTGCCGGAAAGGGCCAGGATGAAGATCAGGGCCAAGGCCAGGATGACGCTCACCACCCAGAAAAGTGTATTTCCCTGTTGTTTCTGCAACATGAGTAACTCCTGAAAGCTTAATGTTATCTAACTATTTCACGGTCTTGATTCCCGTCAAGCCTTTTTTGCGGCAGGCAGGATTTTATTGATGAAATGGTAGGTTTCCGGAACGTCGGAAAAGCGCTCGCGGTAATCCGCTTCCGGATCGATCTCGATGCCGCGCATGGCCCTGGCGACGTTGTTTTCGCCCCAATTGTAGGCTGCCAGGACCAGGCTCCAGTTGTCCGAGAATTGCTTTTGCAGATAGCGCAGATAACGGGCGGACATCCGCAGATTGTAGAAAGGCACGAAGAGCATGCCCCGCCTGTGTTTCACGTGGATGTATTGCGCGGTGGATTCCTTCACCTGGCCGAGCCCGATCGCGGCAGAAGGGGAAACGGCAAAGCTGCGGAAACGGCTTTCGGCATTGATCAGACGGTAGAAAATGCCGGGATCGAGTCCGTACCAGACCGCCACTCCGACCGTCATCAGCCGCACCGAGACGGGGTTGTAGACCAGGATCAGAAGCGCCAAAAGCAGGATCAGGGGAAGGTAGAATATCCTCCTGGCCCTGCCTTTGGATTTACGCGCGGGCATTTCGGGCTTAGGAAATGCTCTTCTTGTAATCGTTGAGTTTCAGGACGTGGGACACTTCCTCATTGATGATGCGCCTCAGGACTAGCAAGGCCCGGGGATTATTGATGCTGTCGCTGATGGCGTGGAAATAGAGCAGTGTGTCCTTTTCGAAGCTGATGGCCATGTCCAAAAGGCCGAAAATGTCCTTGGCCTCGGTGGCCTTGCGGATGGCGGAATCCTCGTCGTTGAAGATCCGGCTGTCCACGATCGTCTTCAGATATGCGGCCACCATCTCCCAATCTTGGGAAAGCTCGAGATTCTGCATGTCCGCGTCGTCCCTCAGGCTCAGAAAGGTCTTTTCGTGATTCAGTTCGGCGTCGCGCAAGTTTATCATCAAATCGCGGCTGGCGGGATCGAGGTCCGCCCTCTTGGTGGCTTCATGGTAATAGGCATAGCCGTTGCGCTCAATCTGCACGGCCATTTCAATGATCTCGTTAATTGAATATGCTGGCATTATTTCCTCCAGATTAGTTTGAATTTTTGGTTTTAAGATATTATGTTTAAAATCTGCCCATTGTCAAGCGAAAACTGTGAACGCTCTCTGGAAGAGGATTAACGCCCCTAAGGTCAATTCAGGGGCACGTTCACTTGGGAAGGTCCCAATATCTGCCCCAGATGATCGGTACTGTCCTGGACAGCTATGGTCTCCCGGATTGCGTTGGAAACCGGCGCGGAGCTTTGCCTGCCCAGCGCTTCGGAAATTTGCTTTTGCCGGTCCCGCATCGGATCAGGCTTTGGCTCCTGGTGTTCCTTGCTTACAACGACGGTCGTGTCCGCGGCTGAAGACTTGAAAATATCAGGCGTTTCCAGCCAACCCCGGGTATAGGCGTGCCAGAGGATGGTCCCCAAAACCACCACGAAGAGGATGATCCCGATCAGCCAAAGGAAGTTGGGTGAAAGCAGGATCTTCTTTTCCTTGACCACCTTCTTGGGCTTGAATTCCTTGTTGATCCGCTCGGGCAGCATCACCTTCAGCTCCGCCATCACCTCATTCAGGTCCGCTTCCAGATAGGCCGCGTATTTGTGGACCATCGCCCGCGCCAGGCCGGAAGGCCCCAGTTCGGAAAAGCGGTTGTCCTCCATCAGGCGGATCTGAAGCTCCCGCAACAGCAGGTCCTCCTGCACCTTCGCGTAGCTCAGGCCCTTGTCCTCACGCAATTTACGCAGCTGCGCGCCTAAATTTTCCATCTGTAGACTCCGCTATATACGTGCTCCACGCTTCCCGCCAGGATAAATTCCCCGTTGTCCTGGTATCTCACGCAAACATTTCCGCCGGGCATGTTTACCTTTACCTCGTTGTCCAGCAAGTCTTTGCCGATACCACAGAACACACTGGCCACCGCGCCGGTGCCACAAGCCTGGGTGGTGCCACAGCCCCTCTCCCAGATCCTAAGCTCGATCTCACCGCGCCCGATAACGCGAACAAACTGGGAATTGACTTCGCCGGGAAAGTCCGGATGCCGTTCCAAAACCGGTCCGTACTTGTATTCCTGGTCAACCAGGTTCTCCCAGAAGGAGACAAAATGCAGGTTGCCGACCCCCACCAAGCTGCCCCGCACCTCTGCGACGCGTTTGTCCGCGTAGAACAGGTCCGGTTTACCCATGTTCACTTCGACGCAATCGTTTGCGATGCTTGCAGTTTTGATCCCGTCGTCCGTGGCGATGCTAAGCTCTGTCCTGCCCGTGATTTCGTAAACCAGCCTGGAACAGCAGCGCAGGGCTGAACCGCACATCTCGGCCCGGCTTCCGTCGCTGTTGAAGATTGTCATCCGGGCATCTGCTTCCGGATCGTCCAGCAATAAGACCAAACCGTCGGCCCCGGCTCCTTTCCTGCGGTCACAAATGTCCATGGCCAGTGCTTCCAGAGAAAGCCGGCTTTCTTTCTGCCCGGTCAGCAGCAGGATGATAAAATCGTTGCCTTGGGCTTGCATCTTGCGGAAGGGGATCAGCATAGCAGGTCTTCCATCATCTGGTTGAAGCTGTGCAGGCCCTTGCGTATGGATATCCATTGCGCAGCCTGCAGCGCCCCAACGGCAAAACAGGCCCGGGAACGCACTCTATGGGTGAGTTCGAGGCTGTCGGTGTTGCTGTCGAAGATCACGTTGTGGGTGCCTGGCACCGCTCCCCCGCGCAGGCTGGCGAAATGCAGCTCGTCGCGCTGGATGCGCCTTTCGAGCTTGTCAAAGACCGCGGTTTCCTTTCTGCTGCTTTCCGCGATGATCGCGTTGGCCAGTTGGATCGCCGTCCCGGAAGGGCTGTCGGCCTTCTGGTTGTGATGCATTTCCCAGCCGCAGACATCGTAATCGGGAAACTTGTCGCAGACCGAGGTAGCGAAATGGACTATGCGGGTGAAAAGATTCATGCCGATGGAAAAATTCGCGCCCCAGAGCATGCCGATCCTGTTCCGTTCCACCAGTTCCTGAACCTCGGAGAGATATTTGTTCCAGCCGGTGGTGCCAACAACCAGGTTTTTCCCGGCTGAGGCGACCTTGCGGATGTTGTCCATGACGGCATCCGGATGGCTGAAATCGAGGCAGACCTCAGCCAGATTGGAAGCTGTAATCTCCTTCTCGCAGCCTTCCTGCGTGGGATCGATGATGGAAAGCACCTGGCAGCCGTGCGCTTCGGCCAGGCTGTGGATCATCCGGCCCATCTTACCATAGCCGAGTAAAGTTATCTGTAACATACTTTTACCTCACAAAGCGGAGTAGACGCTGATCAGGGCGGCGATGAAAGCCGCTCCGCGCCTCAGTTCTTCGACCTCGATGTCCTCTTCCACGGTGTGCACCTTGTTCATCCCGGTGCCGCAGATGATCATGGGAAGACCGGCCGCGTTGATTATGTTGGCATCGCTGCCGCCTCCGCCCACGGTCACTTTCTCCCTGATGCCCAGGCTTTTCAGGGCGTCCAGGGCTACCTGCACGACCGGCTCTCCTTCCTGAATGCGGAAGGATTGGTATTCAGTATGCGCATCCCAGACAAAGGCGGCGCTGCCAAAATCGTATTTGTGCCGATTGACCGTGCTTTCCACGGCATGGCGGATATCCTGAGTCACCTGGTCCAGTTTGACCGGATTGTGGCTGCGGGCTTCACCTTGGACCACAACGCTGTTGGGAACGATGTTGGTGGCCGTCCCGCCGCTGATGATGCCGATGTTGCAGGTCGTTTCATGGTCGATGCGGCCCAAGGGCATTGCGGATATGGCCTCGCTGGCGATCCGGATGGCGTTGATGCCTTTCTCCGGCTCGACTCCGGCGTGCGCCTCCTTGCCGGTGACCGTAATCCTGATCGAGTTCTGGGCTGGCGCGCCAACCACCAGATCGCCGACCCGATGGGCATCCAGGGCATATCCGAAGGCGGCCTGGAGCTTGCTTTTGTCAAAATGCTTGGCACCCAGCAGCCCGATCTCCTCTGAAACGGTGATCAAAACTTCGATCGGGGCGTGGTCCATCCCCTCGTCCAGAAAAGCCTTGATGCCCAGGATGATCTCCGCGATACCGGATTTGTCGTCTCCGCCCAGAACGGTCTTCCCGTCCGTGTGGATGCGCCCCTCTGTGATGGAAGCCTTGATCCCTTTGCCCGGTTTGACAGTATCCGCGTGGGCGCAGAAGAGGACCGGCTTTTTGTCCTTGCGGCCTGGAAACAAGGCGTGGATATTGCCCGCGTTGCCGCCGCTTGTTTTGTGGCAGTCATCCTCTTCGACCACGGCTCCGAGGGCTTTCAGGTCCGCTATCAGGCGGTCGACCATGGCCCGCTCGTCCCTGGATTCGCTGTCTATGGCGAGCAGTTCGAGGAAATACTGGACTACATCAGTGTTCATGCGAGTCTCCATTTATCCTTTTCTTTCGCGCAAGCTATTTTGGCGGGGGGTTTTTGTCAAAGCAATTTATCCGCGCAGGCTTGCTATCCTGTCCCCAGGTGGAGCGCCAAGTTTTTCATTGACGGATACGGGTATTTTGGGGAAAAGGATGGCATTGCCTAACTTTTTGCCAGACAAGGAGAACGGATATGATCCTGACCGATGCCCAGTTGCTGAGCGAGATCGCGCGCTGCGAATTCTGCGCCGAGAAACCCTGCAAGACAGCCTGCCCCTGCGATTGCTCGCCCGCGGATTTCATCATGGCTGCGGCTCAGGGACGCCCTTCCGATTTTAAGCGCGCGGCGGGTATCATCCTGTCCAGCAATCCTTTGGGAGGGATCTGCGGCAGTGTTTGCCCGGATTACCACTGCGTTCAGGCCTGTTCCAGAGAGACTTTCGACACTCCCATCCGCATCCCGGAAGTGCAGGCCGCGATCGTGCGCAAGGCCCGCGAACTTGGCCAGGTGCCGGAATTTGCCCCGGTGGCCCAAAACGGCAGAAAGGTCGCCATCGCGGGTGGCGGGCCGGCAGGCGTCGGAGCGGCCGTAAGCCTTATCCAGCTTGGCTATGAGGTCGATATCATCGATCCCGAGCCCTTGGGCGGCCAGGTCAATCTGATCCCTTCCGAACGCTTGGACAGAGGCGTGCTCTTGTCCGACCTGCTCTATCTGACCGAGGTTTTCAAGATCAGTCATATCAAGGAAAAAGTGAACAGCGCGGCCGAACTCCTAAGCAGTGGATATGACGCCGTGATCCTGGCCGGAGGTCTGAATGATCCCATCCGCTTGAACATTCCCGGCGACGAGACCGCCCTCTACGGCATGGACATCCTGAAAAACCCAGGCTGCTATCTCTTTGAAGGAAAACGGATTGCTCTCGTTGGTGGCGCCATCGCAGCCGACCAGGCCCTCACGGCCAAACTGCGCGGCGCCGCGCACGCTGAAATGATCACCCTGGAAGCCTGGCACGAAATGCCCCTCACGGAAGACGAAAAGCAAGGACTGGTCGAAGCTGGCGTCGCGTTCAGCCCCCGCACCCGCATCGCGGAGGTCGTCAACGAGGCCGGCCACACAATCGGGATCAAAACCAAACGTGTCGAACTGCCACCCGGCGAAGCCTTCCATCCCTCCAGGATCCAGGATGAGCCAGGCTCTACAGAACTTTACCGGCCTTTTGACATGGTGGTGATCTCCGTGGGAAACCGCCCCGCCTTCAAGGAAACAGGCCAAAACATCTATCACTGCGGGGATATGGCCAACGGCCCCACCACGGTCGTGGAAGCTGTTGCTTCCGGCAAAAACACAGCCCTGAAAGTCGATTCAGACTTGCGCGGCACGGCTTTTGAGACTCCACCCAAACCAGTTAAAAGCTGCCTGCCAGTTTTCGGCTGGAACAAGCATCCCGTGCCCTTGGAGGCCGATTTCTTCGCCCGCCGCATCGATTCACCCTTCCTGCTTTCCGCCGCGCCGCCAACGGACGGCTATGAGCAGATGAAACTGGCCTACGAAGCCGGCTGGGCAGGCGGGATCATGAAAACCGCCTTCGACGGCCTGGAGATCCACATCCCGGGCGAATACATGTGGGTTTGGGGCGGCAAAACCTTCGCCAATTGCGACAACGTTTCGGACCATCCCCTGGACCGCGTTTGCGAAGAAATACCCCGGCTGATCCAGGAATTTCCGGATAAACTGACCATGGCCTCGACCGGCGGGCCCGTCACCGGAGACGACGAAGCGGACAAAGCCGTCTGGCAAGCCAACACCCGGAAGTTGGAAAAAGCAGGCGCCATGGGCATCGAATACAGCCTGTCCTGTCCCCAGGGCGGAGACGGCACCCATGGCGACATTGTGGCCCAGGATCCAGCCCTGACGGCCAAGATCATCGCTTGGGTGATGGAAACCAGCGCTCCGGAGATCCCCAAACTATTCAAGCTGACCGGCGCCGTGACTGCGATTTATCCCATCATCACGGCGGCTAAAGAGGTTCTGGACAAGTATCCAGATAAGAAAGCAGGCATCACCCTGGCCAACACCTTTCCCTGCCTGGGTTTCAGGGATAAGGAAGGCGCCAAATGGGACGAGGGCGTGATCGTGGGCATGAGCGGCGAAGGTGTCCTTCCCATCAGCTATCTGAGCCTCGCCCGGGTGTGCGGAATGGGCGTGACGGTCTCCGGAAACGGCGGCGCCATGAACTATCTGGACGCGGCCAATTTCCTGGCCCTGGGCGCTTCCACGGTCCAATTCTGCACCATCGCGGAAAAATATGGCTATGGCATCATCGACGAACTCAAGCTGGGCCTGTCGCATCTTCTGGAGGCCAGAAAACTCAGATCAGTAAAGGAACTCATCGGGATCGCCCAGCCCCATCCGATCACCGAATTCATGGACCTGCCCCCCAAAACAAAATCCAGCAATCTCACCCGCGAACTCTGCGTCCATTGCGGAAACTGCACCCGCTGCCCCTATCTGGCCATCACTTTGGATGAGGAACTTTATCCCGTGATCGACAAGGACAAATGCGTCGGCTGCTCGCTCTGCACCAAGCTTTGCTTCGCCGGCGCGTTGCAGATGAACAAGGATTGAAACCGGGACAATTGTTCTTTTGTAGGCATCAAGAAAGCACCAAGCTCTGATGTTTTTCCGGAAATGATGAAATATTTCTTGACAAGCCAGCGTACCACCAAATTAGTAACGAAAACTTACAAGGAGTGAGCAATGAAAAAGTTATGCTTTGTGCTGGTCGTGGCACTCGCGCTGTTTGGCCTGGCCTGCAGCCGCAAGGAAACTCCCCTGACCATCCTCACCGAAGATTATCCTCCCCTCAGCTTTATGGAAAACGATATGGTCACCGGTTACGGGGCCGAGGTGGTGGGAGCGATCCAAGAGATCCTGAAAACCAATTTTGTGCCTCAATTGCTGGAATGGGACGATGCGTACGAGAGAGCGCTCAATGAGCCCAATGTGGTGCTGTTCACCATGGAAAAAACACCCGAGCGGGCTGACAAATTCCATTTCATTGGCCCCCTGGGCGCCCACACCGCAAGCTTCTATGCCCTGGCCGAAAGCGACCTGCAACTGCCCAATCTGGAAGCTGCCAAGGAGGTGAAGATCATTGCCACAACCAAGAAGTGGTTCACCGAGCAGTATTTGCTGGAACAAGGATTCACCAATCTGGTGAGCACCGACACACCCCAGCAAAACATCACGATGCTGCTCGAAAAGAAAGCCGACCTCTCTGTGTTCACGAATGTCACTTATCCCCTCCTGGCCAAGTCCGCGGGTATAGATCCCGATGCCCTGAAACCCATTTTTGACGTGATGAGCACCGAATACTACATCACCATCTCCAAAGCCACAGATCCCGCCGTAGTGGCAAAATGGCAGGAAGCTTTCGCCCAGCTCCAGCAGGACGGTTCCCTGCAAAAGATAAAGGACAAGTGGTTCCCTCCCGCGGAGTGAACTGAACTGTACAGAACTGAGTCCTTTCCTTACTCTTGGCATAAGTCCAGGACAGAAGGATGGATTGTTGTCACACCGAGCCAGCTTATCGGCTGGCTGGGAAGCAGCATATCATGAAAAACATGGCTTGGCCTCGATTGCTTCTGCGTTTTGCTTATTAAGGAAGAGTGACCCAGCCCTCGCCCTCCTTATCAATACGCTATCAATACGGACTCATTACGGACTTTGTCCGTAATGAGTCCGTATTGACACCGTATTGATAAGGGGAGCCAGATGGGTGGAGAAAGGCGATATGTTGTGATAAGATATTGCTAAATAAGCAAATACGCATATGGTTAATGTGTTTGGGAACGAGTGGTTTTGAAGGGTTTTTTGGGGTTTGGAGTTTTGAGTTCGAAGTCCAAGCTTCATCCTGGAGTCGAGCGAGGAACGAGCATGGACTCCAGAAAATCGCTGACTGATACAAAAGGCTCTCTTTCAAATCGAGTGGGTGATCTCTTCCACCCGTCTGAAGTCTGCCGGAGTTTCCGGCCTCAGTTTGATGTTCATTTCCTTCATGTTGGTTCTCCAAGTCAGGTACAAAAAGCGCTCAGTAGCTTTGCGGCTCTCTGAATATGTCAAAAAGCAAAAAGGGGAGGCAAACTCCCCTTTAGAAACGTTTGTGGTTTTGGTCCGGATTGTTCTGGCTCCGCCAGACTCCGGCTTTTAGAAAGACTTTTCCAGCTTGGCCAGGTCTATCAATTCGGCAAAGGTTTTCAGGATCTCCGGATCTTCGATATCGTCGCCTTCGACCATGACGGTGATATTGTTTCCCACCTGGATGGTCAGGGTGCCGGATTTGTTGCCTTTGTCGTAATCCTGATTGCCGGTGTAGCCGCCAACGCGGATGGTTTTACCAGATCCGCCCATGCCGCCAAACATTTTTGCCATGCCCATCAGTCCGCCGGTCTGGCCCAAAACACCTCCGACCGTGATGCTGAGGTCGATGTCCATGTCATCTTTGCTGTAACTGGCATTGGCGATGATGGAATTGGCGCTGCCAACAATCGCTCCGGCCTGTCCCATAGATTGGGATTCCTTGCTGTTCTGTGTGAAGCCGGCCGGGGCGTCGGGGATGTATTTTTCCAGTTGTTCGGCCAGGATCTCGCTGATCTTGGCCAGCGCGAAATTGATCTCATCCTGGGCTTTGACCAGGTTGTCCTGATTGAGCATGGCTTTGGCGTTGTCCAAGCTCTGCAGGGCTTCTTGCTTGGGCGATTGGGCCATCAGTCCGAGGACCGCCAGAAGCAGGATGGCTATGCTGAAAAATTTCTTCATTGTTTCTCTCCTTACTCGGTTTCTTGTCATAATTTATTGTCTCTGGCTTCGTGTCAAGCAAAAAGACTGCGCCAGAGGAATGGATCAGGGAAAATTGATCTGGATGTTCTTGACCTCAGGATATTTCTCCAGATGCTCGCGGATCTCCTCGGCCACGTTTTCCCGCCACTGGTCAAAGCTCATCATGTTCAGGTCGATCAGCACCTCGCCATCCGTGAAGCCGACGTATTTCACCATCTTGAGGGCCACGATGTCCTCGCCCACCTGGGGATAGATGATCTTCTTGAGCTCTTCCAGGATGGTTTCCTTGCTGAAATTGGGCACTTCCTTGAGCCCGTGGGCGATCTCGTAGTTGGAGATGGCGGTTTGCAAAGTGTCCGCCGCAAGCACGGAGCAGTGTACTTTCACGGGTGGAAGGCCATCCAGGGCTTCCATGGCGTCGCGCCAGGTGAGCTTTTTCGCCTCTTCGAGGGTCTTGCCCTTGGCCAGATCGGTGATTATCGAGGCTGTGGCGATGTTTGAGGCGCAGCCGTAGGAAAGGAAGCTGATGTCCTCGATGACCTGGGATTCTGGGTTGACCTTGAGAAAGACCGAAACCTGGTCGCCGCAGGCCGGGCTGCCTTCGGTGGCGCTGGCATCAGGGTTTTCCAACTGGCCGACGTTGTGGGGGTGCATGAAGTGGTCCAGGACCTTCTGTGAATATTGCATTTATTTCTCCGTTTTGTGGGTTGCTTGGTAAAGGGGGCTGCGCGCGCGCAGGGAAGCAGTGATCTCCGCCAGTTTTTCCACCGCGAGGTCGATGTCCTCCCGGGTGTTGTAGCGGGAGAGGGTAAACTTCATCGAGCCATGCGATTGCACGTGGTTTTTGCCCATGGCCATCAGCACATAGTTGGGCTTGAGGCCCTGCGAGGCGCAGGCGGAACCGGTGGCAACCGTGATCCCCTGCAGGTCCAGCATCATGGTGATGGCCTCGCCCTCGATGTAGGCGATGGAAACGTTGATGTTGTGCGGAGCCCGTTTTTCGCCCCGCGGCCCGTTCAGTTCGATCTCGGGAATGCCCTCTTCCAGCCTATTCAGAAGGTGGTCTGAAAGTTCCCGGAGCTGGCGGGTCGTGGCATTCAGATCCTGGAAAGTGATCTCCGCCGCTTTGGCGAAGCCGGCAATCAGGGCCATGCTGATGCCGCCGGTCTGTAAAGGATCAACGCGGTTTATCCCATGGACGACCTGGGCCAGTTTGGTGCCTTTTTTCACGTAGAGGGCACCTACGCCCTGGGGGCCGTGGATTTTGTGGGCTGAAACGCTCAGGTTGTCGATCCCGAGCTCTTTTACGTCCAAAGGCATTTTGCCATAGGCCTGCCCGGCATCGGCGTGCCAGAAGATCTTATGGCCGGCGGATTCCAGCACCCGGCGGTATTCATCCAGCGGCTGGATCGTTCCCACCACATGGTTCACGATCGTGGTCATAAAGAGGATTGTGTCTTCCCGGACCGCCTCTTTGAGCCGGGCCGCGCTCACAAAACCTTCGGGATCGGGCTCCAGATAGCTTACCTCAAAGCCGCGGTTTTGAAAGTAGGCCGCGTTGGTGAGCAGGTCCGGATAATCGACAACGGAGACGATGATGTGCTTGCCCTGTCCGGAATTCGCTCCCAGCAAGCCTTTGATGGCAATGTTGTTGGCCAGGGTGCCGCCGGACGTGAAATGGATCTCGTCCGCCGAGGCGTTCAGAGTCTTGGCCAGAGTGGCCCGAAATCCCGCCAGGGCATTGTTGGCAGCTTCCCCGGTACTGATGAAGGTTCCGGGAAACCAGAATCGCTCGCTGAAATAGGGCAGCATTGCTTCCAGGACAGCAGGGTCCAGAGGGGTCGTGATACAATTGTCCATATAGATCTGGCGCTGGCTCATTTCTTCTCCTTGGCGGGAATTTTGCCGATCTTGTCCAGAGTGTAGGTCCGGAATAGCTTGCGCTGTTTTTCTGCCAGGTCCCTGAACACAGGCTTGAGGACGCATTTGGTGCCCAGGCAATACTGCTTGTCCATGCCGCAATTCAGTTCCATGGCATGGTCGTCCACGGCCTCCATGATGTCGTAGAGGCTGATCTTTTCCGCCGGTCGGGCCAGAATGTAGCCGCCCTTGGAACCCGCGCTGCTGCTGATCAGGCCGGCGTTCTTCAGCGAACTGAGCAGATGCTCCACGTATTTCTTGGGCAAACTCTGCAATTTGCAGATCATATGCGCGGAAATGCTGCCTGCCTCGCTGGCATGTATCTCCAGCAAGGCACGCAAGGCATATTCGGTGCGTGTGTTTACTGCCATTTTGTTTCCTCTTAATGTTTCTCTAATCATATAGTAATTTACTATGCTTTCTGCGCAAGAAAAATCTGCCCCTGCTCAGACCGGTGTTGACAGAAATATGCCCCGCCAGAAAATATGCCTAAGGTGTATGATGATACAAGTAAGCAAACTTTCCTGTGCCTATGACGCGGATTTGGTCCTGCGGGAGTTGGATTTGACCCTGCCCGGGGCGGAATTCACCGTCCTGGTGGGTCCCAACGGAGCGGGCAAATCCACCTTGGTCTACGCGCTGCTGGGCTTCCTCAAAGGGCGTGCGGGCGAGATCCGGCTTTACGACAGGCCCCTGGGCAGCTATAAAAGGCCGGAGCTGGCGCGCCTGATTGCCTTTGTACCGCAGGAAAGCGTGTTCCAGTTCGATTACACGGTGCGAGACATTGTCCTGATGGGGCGCTATCCCTATCTGGGCCTGATGCAGAGCTGGCTGCAGGAGGATTTCGATGCCGTGGACGGGGTTTTGGAGCAGCTTGAGTTGGCAAGCCTTGCCCAAAGGTTCTATTCCCAACTCAGCGGCGGAGAGAAACAGCGGGTCCTGATCGCCCGCGCTTTGGCCCAGGATACCAGGTATATCTTTCTGGACGAAACTCTTTCCCAACTGGATATCAACCACCAGGTGGAGATCATGGAAATCTTAGGCAGGATCAGCTCCGGGAGCCAAAAAGGCATTCTGCTGATCTCCCACAACCTCAATCTGGGCGCCAATTTTGCCGACAAAATGGTGTTTCTGGCCAAGGGCCGGATCCTGGGCAGCGGATCGCCGGAGGAAATGATGCGCCCGGATCTGCTCAGTTCCCTTTTCGGCGTGAGCCTGCAAACCATGCTCAATCCAGCCAGCGGCAAGCCCAACCTGCTCTATCCGGGCAGAATATGATCAAGGTGCTGCCGGTCTTTCTTGTCCTGGCCGCCATCTGGATTTCAGGCTGGGGAACGACCACCCGGCTGGGTAAGATCATCGACGAGGCCGGAAACCCGGTCCCGGGAGCGGTTGTCTCGGACGGCCAGAACCAGGTTTTCAGCGCCAATGACGGCACTTTTTACTTTTATACCAGCGCTGATTCCCTTATTGTACAAAGGCTCGGATACCTGCCCCGCCGCGTCGCTTTTTCCAATATGATCAAACCCATTGTCCTGAAGGCGGAGCCGATCGTCCTGCCCAAGGTCATCGTTTCCGAAACGGCTCTGGACCTCTTTTCCGCCGCCCCAGACAGGATCAGCCTGCCCATCGATCCAGACCGCCATTATTACTCCGCCGGAGAGATCCTTTCCTCGGCACCCTCCATACACAGCAACGACGTTCTGCTCAAAGGCGAAAGCCAAAGCGTCTCCATCCTGGGAAACCTGGCCCGCCACAGCCTGATCGTGCTGGACGGGATTCCGCTCAACCCGGATGGCGGGAGTTTCGACCTCTCACTGCTCGAGGCGGACAACATCGCCAGCATCGAACTGATCAGGAACAACGCCTCGGTTTACGGAGGCGCCTCGGCCATCGGCGGGATCGTGCAGATCACCTCCAAACAGGGCTCAACCCGAAGCGGGGAGAGGTTTTTGCTGGGCACGGAACTCGGTTCTTTTGGCTATGCCAAAAACAGCTTTTCCTTTGAAACGGCGCAGTCAGACTGGAACCTGCGCTTTAGTGCCAGCAACCTGAATACGGACAACGACTTCCCCTATCGGGTCCGGGAATGGTGGACCGCCGACAGCCTCGCCGTCAGGGCAAACAACGCCAAACGCCAGAACTCCCTTTCCGCCAGCTATTCCAGGCGTTTTGACGAACTGAGGTTCTCCCTCCAGTCTGATCTTAGCTCTTTCCACAGGCAATTGCCGGGAACGGTCAATTTTGCTGACGTCTATCTAAACGCCTGGCTGGAAGGTTTCGCCAACCGCAACCGGCTGGCCCTGGACGCGCCATTTGGGGGATTGGAGACCAGGCTGCTCCTCTGGCTGAATCTTGACGGAACCTTATATGACAACACCCGTGCCCCGCTTCCGGTTTTTGTTTCCAAATATCGGCAGAAACTGGCCAACCTCGGATTGCGCCTCAGTTTGGGGCGCGAAACGCATCTTTTTAAGAGTCTTAAATGGAATTCCGGACTTGCAGCCGAAGCAGGCACTGAGCACTACCAAAACCTCGACCTTTTGATGCCGGACAAGGACCTGGACCACTACTCCCGTTTCGCCAATGCCAGCCTGAAAAACAGCCTGGTGCTCGATCTGGGCGATCTCATCTGGACCAATTCCGCAGCCCTGCGCCATGACCATGCGGATCTCGAGGATAATCTCAGCTGGCGCCTGGAAAGCGGTTTGCGCCATATCGGCTTTGTGGAAACCATCCTCGGTGCGACCCTGGGTACCTCATTTTCCCTCCCTTCGCCTTATGACCTCTATTGGAAGGGCGATTCCCAGGCCTTGGGCAATCCGGACCTGGCCAGCGAAACCTCTCGGGGCTGGCAGCTTTGGCTGGAAAACAGACTCGGCGCCTTTAGCCTCAGGACCTCGTACCACCACAACGATATTGACAACCTCATCCAATGGCGCCAGATCCAGATGTTCGGAAATGTCTGGAAACCTCTCAACATAGGTAGAGCGCGTATCCGCAACCTCGAAGTGGAGGCCGGGCTGACCCCATGGGAATGGCTTTCTTTTTCCTCCTCAGCGCTTTATACCCAGGCCCTGGATCTCAGTTCCCTGCCCGCGGACTCCGCTCCACGCCTGATGTACACCCCAGAGCTGAACTATTCCCTACGCCTGGAACTGAACTGGGCCAACTTCAATTTCTGGAGCCGCTACGCCTTCACCGGAGAGCAATTCACCACCCCGGACAACCTCGCGGACCCCCTTCCTTCCTACTCTTTGCTGGATCTGGGCTTCTCCTTCCCCCTTTCCGTAATGGACTGGAAGATCACTCCCCACTTCAGCATGCGCAACCTCCTCAACGCGAGCTACGAGGTCTATGCTTACGTGCCCCAGCCCGGGATCTCTTTCTATGGCGGGCTCAGCCTGCAGTTTTCGGACTGAGGCACAGCTTTCCTGAGCTACGCGCGGCAAGATTTAGCTTGACGGATCAGTTGGATATCCGGCGGATTGGATTCATCAGAAAATACGCGAGCATCCACAGTGAGGTGACATATGCTGATCTCTGAATTAATGGCATACATTGAGGAGTTTGCCCCTCTCACCCTGGCCCTGGATTGGGACAATGTGGGCCTGCTGGTGGGCGATCCGAAGCGTCCTGTGAACAAGGTCCTGATCAGCCTGGACGTGACTCCCAACGCTGTCAGCAAGGCCCTGCAGATTGGTGCGGACCTGATCCTTTCCCATCATCCGCTGATCTTCAGGCCTCTGAACAGGATCACCGATCCCTTGCTGCTCCAATTGATCGAAAACAAGATTAGCGTGATCAGCCTGCATACCAATCTGGATGTGGCTCCGGGAGGGGTGAACAATGCCCTGGCCGAGGCTCTGGGACTTCAGATCATTGACCATCTGACTGCTGAACAGGGCGGAAAGTGGTATCATCTCTGCGTCACAGTGCCGGCGGATCACTTGAATGCCGTGTCCACGGCCGCCTTCCAGGCCGGGGCAGGAAAGATCGGCAACTATTCCTCTTGTTCCACGCGGCATGGAATCACAGGCACTTTCAAGCCCCAACCAGGCGCGAAGCCTTATCTTGAGCAGCCGGACGCGCTGGGACTGACCAAAGTCGCGGAGGAGGAACTGGAGTTCATGGTTGACGAAGCTTCCCTAACCAAGGTCCTTGATGTCATAAAAAACAGCCATCCCTATGAGACTCCTCTAGTCTATTTTTTCCCCGTGGCCACTCCCAATCCTGCCTACGGATTGGGTTTGGTGGGCAAATTCTCTCCGGATCTGAGCTTGACGGAAATAGCCCGCCTGGTCTCAGAACGCCTGAAATGCCGGCGTCCCCGGCTTTGGACAGCCGGCCTGAGCCCCCAAACCAAAGTGGAAAGAATCGCCGTCTGCGGCGGGGCGGGAGCCTCCATCCTGAAGAGCGCCGGGCAGAAAGCCAACCTCGTTATCACTGGAGACATCGGCTATCATAACCTGCTCGATTCCCGCATTCCCATCATCGACGCCGGCCATTTCTACACCGAGTACCCCGTTCTGGAATACCTCCGCAACCGCCTCCAGACCAAAGATATCGCCTGCGAGGTCCTGCCCCTGGAGGAGCACGAATACCATATGAATCTGCTGGAACAGGGTTTCTGAGCAGGTCTCTCCCGTATTGAGATCATGACCTGTTTACCCGATGGAATGGCGCTAAAAAGGCTCTTTTACCAAGCGAGTGGTCGATGGTCTCTCCAAATCCTGCAAGTATGATGTATCGGACTGCCTAAATCCTTTCGGCAGAGGCATCAAGGCTGTCGTCAGAAGAGGTTTTTACACACTGAGGCAAAGCGGAATTTATCACCCGTCTAAGCTGCGAATGAAATTCGGCTCACTTGGGAATATAGCCCTGTTTGACTTCTGATCTGCTCCTTCTATCTGCTGAATGACCAGTGTTCATCAATGCTTTTTTTAATTGACAACCACCAATATGTTCACCTTGTCGCTCTCGTGATCATTACGCTATCATTACGGACTCACTACGGACTTTGTCCGTAATGAGTCCGTATTGACACCGTATTGATAAGGGGAGCCAGAGTGGATTTTTCCAGTGGTAATGTTGGAACTGTCCTTCAGATCTACTGGTTGTCGGGCTAGGCAAATCCGGATTGAACAGGCAGCGGAAGCCAAGATCGGTTTGTGGGGGCAGCGAGGCTTCCTTCAGAAGCGGTCTTTGACTGCTGTAGCAAACAGATGTACCACCCCATCAAGTCAGGCCCTCTTTAGGTTGGAATAGGGCCACAATAAATAGCTTGACACGAAACAAGATTCGCCTCATTATAGCATCAAACTATTGTAAAGTAACTTAAAGTGTTGTGAGAGTGAAACTCTGGGGGTTTTTTACATCCCAGTGTTTGATAGCCTCGGCAATAGCCGGTTAATACTTACAGTGATGAAATTTCCGCCCTGAAGGCAGAAAAAGTGAAAATAAATCGGATTTGGAACAATACCTGCTCTGAGATGGGACACCTAAAGTCAAGGTCCCTGAAAACTGACCAAGATAGCAGGAAAAAATGGAAATGAGGTAAACATGAAAAGATCTTACCTGTTACTGCTGCTGCTGGCGCTGGTTTATCTGTTGCCTGCGCAAACCCAGCCGCTTACCCTCACTTCTCCGAATGGCGGAGAAGTCTGGGCAACCGGCTCGACCTATGACATCACCTGGACCCACACGAACCTGACCGGAAACGTCAACCTGATGCTGGTGGGCGGAAATGCCCATCCCGCGCACATGCTGATCGCCGAAGACATCCCTGTGGACGCCGGCATTTACGGCTGGACCATACCGGCCACCGTCATTCCAGGAACTTACTATCGCGTGCGCATCACCCATCCCACTGACAACAACCATCTCATCTCCGATGTCAGCGACGCTCCTTTCACCATCACAGGCGACACGCCACCACCTCCGCCGCCTCCACCGCCGCCAGTTGGGGCTCTTGAACTCACAGCCCCCAATGGTGGAGAGATCTGGGAAGCCGGCCTCACCTATGCCATAACCTGGACCTCCGAGGACTTGACCGGAAACGTGACTCTGGCCCTGATCGGCGGACGCCAGCATGGCCCGGGAATGTTTCTGATAGCCGAGGATATCCCCGTGACCGACGGATCCTTTACCTGGACCGTGCCTGCCACAGTGCGCCCCTCGGACCGCTACCGGGTCCATATCTACATGGGCGTCTGCCCCGATGTGATCGCCTCTGACCTCAGCGACGCTCCTTTCTCCATCATTGGCGACCCGCTGCCCCCAGATCCTTCCGTGATCACGGTCACAGCTCCCAATGGCGGCGAAATCTGGGAAAAGGGAAGCACCTACACGATCACCTGGACCGACCTGGAATACATCGACACGGTGAAGATCTTCCTGATCCGCGGCGGCAACCAGCACCAGCACCGGTTCCTGATCAACGCCGAAGCCCCCAACACCGGATCCTATGAGTGGCTGATCCCGCCTGCGGTCCAGCCCGGCGAAAGCTACAAGATCCAGGTTGTCCGCCCCGAAGCGGGAATGGACGTCAGCGACGGTTTCTTCACCATCCTGGAGCCCCAGGTGAATGTGAAGGCCAGCCCCAATCCCACCGTCAAAGGCACCACGATCAGCTTTGAGCTGAAAGCCCCGGCCAGCGCCACAGTGCGCATCTACAACGCCAGGGGACAGGCCATCCGCACTCTGGTCCAGGACCAGATGCTGAGCGGAACGCAAAGCATCAACTGGGACGGAAACGACCAGCAGGGACGCAAAGTATCCAACGGCGTTTATTTCGCCCGGATCAGCGCGCCAGCCCTCAACGCCTCCCAAAAGATCATCGTCATCAAGTAAGTTTACACACGGTAAACCAAATGTACGGGCGGGACTTGACTGTCCCGCCCATTTTTGGTATGTTGGGCCCGGACCGTTCCGCAAAGAACATTTCCCCTTGACAGCAAAACGGCTCTCTGATGTTTGTTAGGGCATTGTAAAAGACGAATTGAGGACCTGATGAAAGAAGGTTTCATACCCAAAAACGATTTCCATTCCATCTTCTTCTCCGACAAGGCGGAACAATGCAGCGACGACCTGAGGTCGCTGTTTCTGAGGCATCTGGAATATTCCCTGGTCAAAGACACCACCAACGTGCAACCCTGGGACGTCTACTATGCCCTCAGCCTCAGCCTGCGCGACCGACTCATCCAGAGATGGCTGCGCACCCAGTATGAATACCGCAAGCAGGATGTGAAGAAGGTCTTTTACCTGTCCATGGAATTCCTGATCGGCCGGCTTTTGGGCAACACCCTGATCAACCTGGGCGAATATGACAACAGCTTTGACCTGCTGAAGGAGCTGGGTTATTCCTTGGAGGACATCGCCGAACTGGAACCCGACATGGGGCTGGGCAATGGCGGTTTGGGACGCCTGGCGGCTTGTTTTCTGGATTCCCTGGCCACTCAGGCCTATCCGGCCTATGGTTATGGCATCCGTTACGAATTTGGCATCTTCAAGCAGGGCATCGTCCAAGGCTACCAGGTCGAAGAACCCGACCACTGGCTGAAAAAGGGCTGCCCCTGGGAAATCCAGCGTCCAGAGATCAGCTATCGCGTGCGCTTCGGCGGAAAGGTCATCAGCGAGGAACTGCCGGACGGGCGGACCCTCCACCGCTGGGTGGACACCACCGATGTGAACGCGGTCGCCTGGGACATCCCCATCCCCGGCTATAAGGTTGACAATGTGAACAACCTCCGCCTCTGGCAAGCCACCGCCACGGATGAGTTTGATTTTGATTATTTCAACAGTGGCGATTACGTCCGCGCCGTCGAAAAGAAGAACATCAGCGAAAACATCTCCAAGGTCCTCTATCCCAACGACAACATGCACTTGGGCAAGATGCTCCGCCTCCGCCAGGAATATTTCTTCGTCAGCGCCACCCTCCAGGACATCTTTCGCGCCTGGAAGCAGGACCACGACAGCTTCAGCGAACTCCCAGCCAAGATCGCCATCCAACTCAACGACACCCATCCCGCTCTGGCCATCCCGGAAATGCTGCGCATCCTCATTGACGAGGAAAACCTCTCTTTCGACGAGGCCTGGGATATCACCAAACACTGTTTCAGCTATACCAACCATACCATCCTCCCCGAAGCCCTGGAAAAATGGAGCGTCAAGCTCTTCGAGGAATTGCTGCCCCGCCACCTGATGCTGATCTATCAGATCAACAACCACGTCTTGGCCGAAGTCAACCGCCTCTACCCCAGCAACATCGTCAAGCTCAGCAACCTCAGCGTGATCGAGGAAGGCCCGGAAAAGAAGCTGCGCATGGCCCAGCTCTGCCTGCATGGCTCCCACGCCGTGAACGGGGTGGCCGAACTCCACACCCAGATAATCAAGGAACGCATCTTCCCGGATTTCGCCCAGATGTATCCCGACCATTTTCAGAACAAGACCAACGGCATCACCCCCCGCCTCTGGCTGCGGGCTTGCAATCCCCAGCTCGCCAGCCTGATCACGGAGCACATCGGCGAAAGCTGGGTGGCCAACCTGGAATATATCAGCGGGATCGAGAACTACTGCGACGACCCGGAATTCCTCGAGACCTTTTTGGAGATCAAGCAGATCAACAAACGCGCCCTGAGCAAACACATCTTCCGCGAAACCGGGATCCGCACCAAAGCGGACAGCATTTTCGACGTCCAGATCAAGCGCCTCCACGAATACAAACGCCAGCTCCTCAACGTTTTGGCCACCATTGCCCGCTATCAGAGCATCAAGGCGGATCCTTCCGCAGACCACGTTCCCCGCACCGTCATCTTTGCCGGCAAGGCCGCCCCTGGCTATTTTCTGGCCAAACGCCTCATCAAGCTCATCAACAACCTCGGTGTGGTGGTCAACCGCGATCCGGCCGTGGCCGACCGCCTCAAGGTGGTTTTCCTGCCCAACTACTCTGTCTCATTGGCCACCAAAATCATCCCCGCAGCCGATCTTTCCCAGCAGATCTCCACCGCCGGCTTTGAGGCCAGTGGCACCGGAAACATGAAGCTGGCCCTCAATGGAGCCCTCACCCTCGGCACCATGGATGGCGCCAACGTCGAAATGGCCGAGGAGATCGGGGCCGAGAACATGTTCATCTTCGGCCTCGATGCCACCCAGGTCAGCGCTCTCAAACAGGAGGGCTACAACCCCCGCGAATTCTACAATTCCGATCCCGAGCTGCGCGCCGCCATCGACGCCATCTCCTCCAACCTGTTCTCGCCCCGGGAATTGGATATCTTCGCCCCGATCGTCAGGTCGCTCCTGGATGACGGCGACCCCTACTGCATTTTGGCCGATTTCCGATCCTATGTGGATGCCTCGCGCCAGGTCGATGAACTCTATCGCGATCCCCAGGCCTGGGCCCGCAAGGCCGTGATCAACATAGCCAGGATGGGCAAATTCTCCGCCGACCGCGCCATCCGCGAATACGCGGCCGATATCTGGAACATCGATCCCGTCCTTTTGGACCTGCATTAATGCTGGGAGGCTGATCTGATGAAGGCTGGCGGCTGGCGGACCTGTTTTTGGGCCCTGGCTTTGTCCATCTTGTCCGGATTTCCCGTCCTGTGCGCCGCCAATGTGGTCATCAACGAGGTCTGCTACGATCCCAGAGGCGCCGACACAGGCCACGAATGGATCGAACTCTTCAATGCCGGCAGCGCCGACGAAAACCTGGAGGGAGCCCTGATCCTGCGCGGTGGCAGCAGTTTCAGCCTTGTCTTCGAGATCCCCCATTTCATCCTGCGCCCGGGCCGCTATATCCTGATCGGCGAAGCACAGGTCGCCAACGCCATCTTCATCACCCCCCTGGCCTTTCAGAACGGGGGCGCGGAGACCGACGGCATCCGCTATGTCAGCCCGGATGGGCTGTACACGGACACAGTGCTCTACGATTCACCCAACACCAACGGCCTGCCGGACGACACAGGAATGGCGGGAACCTCGTTTGCTCCAGACGTTGCGGAGGGATGGAGTTTGGCTCGCCGCTGGGACGGTTTGGACACGGATGACTGCGAAGCGGATTTCATTGCCGAGCCTGATCCCACGCCTGGCCTGCCCAATAGAACCCGCGCGGATTACGCTTTGCAAGATGCCCAGGCCTGGCAGGATGGAAGTTCCTGGCAGTTCGGCGTTTGGGTCAAAAACCTGGATTGGACTGGACCGCCTGTTCTGGCCGGACTGAGGTTCCTCTTGGATGGGCTGCAGATATCTGAGCAGGAGGTTATCGCTCTCACCTGCGGGGATTCGCTTCGCTATGTCGAACAAATTCCGGTTACGGATGGCCAAAACCACCTTGTGGAGGCCATCCTGGACCTGCCTGACGATCCCAATCCAGTCAACAACCACCTTTCTCTGGCTCTGCTGGGGGAAAACCTGGCCAACCCTGTCTTCAACGAGATCATGTACGATCCAGCCACCGGCAACCAAGAATGGATCGAACTTTGGGTGGCCGATTCTGAAGGCCGCTCGGATTATCGCATCCGGGACGCGGCCAACAACCAGTTCAGCTTTTCCCTGCCTGCCTCCGGAGGTTTTTTCGTGCTCTGTTCCTCAGCCGCGCAGTTGCTCGCTGGCTATCCGGACTGCCCTGCCTCCGCGGCGATCGAGGTCAGCGGCTGGGCGCCCCTCAATAACGATGGCGATTCTCTCTGGATCTATGATTCGGAGGATGCCTGCATCGACCAGATGAGCTACAGCGGGGTTTCCACTCAGCGGAACATATCCCTCGAAAGGCAGGTCAATTCTGTCGATGAGGTTTTCTGGCGCTACAGCCTTGATCCCTCCGGAGCCACACCCGGCCGCGCGAACAGCCAATCCGCCCCCGTGCCAGATTTCTCCGGCACTTTCAATCTGGTGGGAAGCCCCTTCAATGCCAAAGCCGGGGAAAGCGTCAGCCTGTTTTACCAGCTCGAGAACGAACAAAGCCGCGTGAACTGCCGGATCTTCGACCGCGCCGGGCACCGCGTGCGGATCCTGGCCGACGGCCTGCTAATCCCTTCCGAAGGTTCCCTTTCTTGGGACGGCAGGGACACCGAAGGCCACTTCGCAAGCCGGGGACTGTATTTCATCCTTTGGGAATCGTGCCCCACTTCCGGCGGCAAAACCTTGCGCCGCCAGTTTTCCGCCGCCGTTTACGACTGACCGTAAGCCAGGCCAGGCCAGTATAAAAACGCTTACTGCTTCACCTGTCAAAGTTAGACGGGCATATTTTTGACCCAATTTGGAATCCCAGGCCCCGGGAAGGAATTCTTTTTCCTCTCTATATCACTACCAAATCAACATGGAATCTATGTTATCTTAACCTTCTCCACTTTTCCCCGCTTCATAAAATCACTCCTCGCCCTCTTTATCAATACGGTGTTAATACGGACTCAATACGGACAAAGTCCGTAATGAGTCCGTATTGACACCGTATTGATCAGGGGGGCCAAAGCCAAATTCAGGAGTTTCCTGATTTGAGTTGACACCTCTCATTTTTGAGTTGTTTTGTTCTTGTCAAGGTTATTCTTCTTTATCTTGACTGCCAATGACTTGGCATAGGTTCTTGCCACCCGGCCGGCCGGGTGGCAAGAACCCGGTTTTACCTCTGGGTTTCTGCTTTTTTTCGCTGTGTAACGTGTTAACACACAATAAGGTATCCGCTTCCCCAGGCTACTGTGTTTGTGCGCTGTATTATACTGGTTGATTATCTCCCTGATTTCTGCTTTCGCTTCCTCTTTCGTTTTATATCTGATCCGGAGGCCCATAGTATACTTGAGTGTTTTATTCAAACTTTCAATGTAGGCATTGTCATAGCAGTGGTTGTTTCCTGTGTTGCTCAGTTGGATCCCATATTCCAGGACAGTGTTTTTTACTGCATGGTTTACGAACTCTGAACCCCGGTCCGTGTGCAGAATGGTCTGATATTTGAGTCTGAGCCGCGCTTTCAAAGCCATGCTTTCTTCCAGCGCCTCTACCACTGGCCAGGCTTTGCAGGTATCGCAGATCTGATATGAAGTGACATATCGGCTGACAAGATCTTCCATAAGCAGCAATTGCAAGGGGCCTTCGTCAGTTTTGATCTCGGTATAGTCGGCAAACAGTACTTCAAACACTCGCCTGAATGTCCTGTTCTTGATCAGATTTGACGCTGCCTGAGATTTGTATGGCTTGGTCTTCCAGGCCCGGCTACTGGAGTTTAGGGTATACCTGTTCCTGTTCACCAGGCGATAGAACCGGTCCCGGGGAATATGGACCCCTTCATCGGAAAGCTCTCTACGGACCTGGCTGCCAGACAGGCCTGACTTTTCCAATAGCTTATCTTCTATGGCCTGCTTGTATTGCTGTTCTGTGTTCTCCTTGCTCAGATCACGATGCAGATAGGTCTTGTAGAGGTTCTGACGGCTCATGCCAAGGCTTTCGCTGATCAGGCTCATGTTCACAGCTTTCCCTTGTCCTTTAAATTCTGCCTGAGTTTGGGTGACAGCTGTCGCAACAGACTTTTTTTTTGCTCACTATCCATGACCAGGTAGGCATTCTCAAGCAAGGTCTCAAGATAATACACTGTCTCCTCCAAGCGGCGAAACTCGAGGTCAACGCATTCAGGAATGTTTACCCTGGGAGCCCCCACACGTCGCTTCAAACGTCTCGGTGCCCTTTTCAATCCACGCTTTTCCATATACTCCCTCACCCAAGCCCGAACCATCGTAACATCATTAATACCTTCTTCATAACTCACCTTGGTGGCGCTGTGCCCTTCTCGCACAACTTGCATGACCACATAATCATAGTACTTATGACTGTAACTAACTCCATTGTAGATATGGCGTTGCATATTTCTCTCCTGTTATTGTGTCAACCAATTTCAGGAAAGCCAAATTCAGGGTGGCCTGAGCAGAGTTATTTTCCTGACGCCAGCCTGGTGTCCGTCAGCCTTCAGACGGGCCAGGTAAATTCCATTGGGACAAAGCTTTCCGCGTGCGTCACAACCATCCCAGGCAAGGCTGTGGGTTCCGGGACCGAAACTTCTCCGGGCGATTGTTTTCACCAGCTGGCCCTTCAGGTTGTAGATCCCCAATTCCAGTTCCGCGCCGCGCTCCAGGCTGCAGTTTATAGTGGTCAGAAAATTGAAAGGATTGGGACGCGGGCCGAATAGCCGGAAATCCCCAACTTCGGGCATGGAGGGATCGCTGATGCCGGTTTCTCCAGTGTCGATCTTGGCCACAAAAACGTCCCTGGTGGGATAACCGTAATCGTTCAAGACGCTTTCCAGCACTGTTTGCCCGAAGGAAACAGTCCCGATGAAGCTGCCCGTCAGACACAGATACCCCGCAGGGTCGAGCAGGATGCCGCGGCCATATTCAGATTCAGTTCCGCCCGCTGTCAGCACCCAAAGCCAGTTCCCCTGAAGATCCAAACAGGCGGCAAAAACATCTCTGCCGCCGTTGCTGACCAGTCCGTGAGGCCCAAAATCCGCGTCGCCGGAGAAAACGCCGGCCAGAAAGACCTGATCCCCGATCGCCAGGGAAAATCCCTCATCCAGATCGTTTCCGCCGGCGCGAATCGCCCAGATCCAGTTTCCGTCCGGATCGAGCTTGGCGACGAAAATGTCGTTCCCACCTCGGGACCGCTGGTTTATCTGGCCAAAGGAGATGGTCCCGCCGAAGTATCCGCTCAGATAGAGATTTCCCGCATTATCCGCTGCGATGCCATAAGCTTCCGACTGGCCCTGTCCGTCTGCCTGCGTCGCCCAGAGCCAGTTTCCCGCGGGCCCCAGCTTCGCGGCGAAGGCGGAAGCACCTTCCGAACTGCTGAGAACCATGGTCCCGAAAGTGGCGGTGTCACGAAAAAAACCTGCCAGACAGACGTTTCCCGAACCGTCTACCGCTATTGAATAGCCCATTTCATCATTCATTCCGCCTGCGCTAGCCGCCCAAGGCCAGGTTCCCTGGCTGTCCAGTTTGGCCGCGAAGATATCGATATTGCCCAGGGAACTGAGGACATGGGGACCAAAATTGACGGTCGAACAAAAATACCCGGTCAGATACAGACCGCCGTTCGTATCCGCGGCTATGGCATGTCCGACGTCCGCGCCGGTGCCCCCCACCTGACGGACCCAAAACCAGTTACCGCTGGAATCCAGCCTGGCCGCGAAGATGTCGGAACTGCCAGCGCTGGTATAGGTTAAGTTTCCGAAAGTTAAGGTTTGTTCGAATGAGCCGGTGATATAGACGTTATCTTCCGCGTCCAGAGCGATCCCGTAGGCAAAATCGTTGCCCGGGCCGGCAGCTTTTGTAGCCCAAAGCCAGTTGCCTTCAGGATCGAGTTTGGCCACAAATACATCCCAGGCCTGCACGCCAACCAGCGTGGTTCCTCCAAATACAGCAGTGCCGAAGAAGATCCCCGTCACATAGATGTTTCCGCTGCTGTCCCGGGCCAGCGACATACCGGTTTCAAACTGGCTGCCTCCAGCACTCACCGCCCACTCCCATTGGGGATCCAACGCGGATAGGAAACCCATCGCAAGCAACATCAGCAATACCAGGGCCAGGCTTGTAACTCTTTGCCGGGTTTGGATTTCAGTCATGGCGTCTTCTGGTCTTTAGAGGTATCTGAGCATCTCGCGGTCGGCAACTCCGGCGTAAAGCTCGATGTAGGGCTTCACGGGGCTGATGTGGATCTTGGGGAAAAAGACCTCCTCAACCTGGAAAAAGCCGACTGAGGCGCTCATCTCCACCGTGATGGCGATCGGTTTTTCCGTGCCCTTTTCGATGCGGACCTTTTGGATGGCGCCGGCTGAGGTGCGGTGGATATCCCCGATGCGAGGCTCGTTGGAAAGAATGGTGGGAATGCGGGCGCGGCCTTTTTCCATGTCGCTGCCGTCGCCGATGAGCACCAAACCCGCTTCCAGAGAGTTGATCCGGGTGTTGGCCATGTGCCCGAAAATGCCTTCGATGGCGATGGAGCGGATGGCGGTTTTAGTCATGTACTCATCTAGTGGAAGGATGGCGTCCAACACTTTGTCGATGAATGGCGAGGCAAGTTGGATGGAGATGATCTCGTGGGAATGGCGGGTCACGGACATACCCAGATCGTGCAAAAGAGTGCCGAAAAGCACCGCGGTGAGAGAATCCTCGGCTGTTCCGGCCTCCTCTTTTT
>JAHYIU010000008.1 GCA_019429425.1 Candidatus Syntrophosphaera sp. | reverse complement strand
TCCTTTCATTTCGGCAATTTTGTGGACGTAACCACCATTCAACCCGGCGACACCCTCAAGATCGAGCTCACGCCTGACGGGGAAAGGATCTCCAGGCTGGTCTTCGTGCAGGAGCCGACCGCAAGGCACGTCTTTACTGCCCAGGACGATTCCCTGGCCTACAATCTGGAGCAACTGCCGGTGGAGACCAGGCTGCGGATCCTGACCGGAAAGCTCAAGGGCACGATGGATTCCTCGCTGTTGGCTGCGGGCCTGGCACCAGCTGAAAAACAGCAGGTCAACAATGGTCTGGAAGCCGACATCAATTTCCCCCGCGACGCCAAGAACGGCGACACCTTCAGCATATTCCTCCAGGAACGCATCTTCGAGGGACGAAAGCTTTCCGGCAGCAAGATCCTCTACGTCTCCTACACCGGCATTCAAACCGGCAAACACGAGCTTTTCCGCTATGAGGACCCCGCCGAAAAATCCGTTCTTTCCGGACTATACACCGTCGAGGGTAAAAGCAACAGCATCACCGGGGTCGGTTATCCCCTCTCCTCCATTCATGTGATCTCCAAGTTCGGACGCAGGATAGATCCCTTTTACGGTCACTGGCGCCAGCACCAGGGCGTGGATTACCGCGCCCGCCACGGCACACCGGTCTACGCGGTCGCCAACGGCACAGTCATCAGCGCTCGTTACAGCGGCGGTTGGGGCAACGAGATCCGGATCAGGCACAGCAGCGGGTTGGTGACGCAATACGCCCACCTGAGTTCGATGCGGGTGCGCGGAGGCCAGAAGGTCTCGCGCGGGCAGGTGATCGGTAAGGTCGGCAGCACGGGGCGAAGCACCGGCTCCCACTTGCATTTCGGCCTGCTGAGCGGAAACAAGTACATCAACCCCAGCCAGTTGAGAATGGTCGGGGCGGAGAAACTCAATGCCAGCCAGATGGTCAAATTCACAAAGCAGATGCAGGCGATACGCGAGCAGATGGCGGTTTTCGAAGCTGTGACTGTCAGGACAGGGTCAGGCGCGGAGACTGTTGTTAAGAGTTGAGAGTTATTAGTTGAACTGAGCCGGCCCAACTCTTAACTCTTAACCCTTAACTCTTAACTCTTAACTCTTAACTCTTAACTCTCAACTCATCACTCTTGGCAGCCCAGATCATCCGCCCAACTGGATCTGCTGGGTCTTCCGGGTAGAACTCAGGTCGTAATAATCCGCACGGTTGTCGATGATGCTCACTTTTTGATATTCCTTGTAATACCAGTCGTTGAGGTGTTTTTGCTTGAGTTCGTCGCGGGCAGTTTGGATTAGTTTCTTTTTCTCCTGTTCCCAGATCGCCATATCAGGCAAAGTGTGCCTGTCCACCCGGGCCAGGAACCAGCGCATGTTTTCGCTGACCAGCGGACCGAAGCTCCCTTCCGGAGTGGAGAAGAGTAACTCGTCCAGTTCATCCTGTTTGCCGATGGAGGTGATGGGTTCACCCTTTTTGTGGTTGGATATCTCGATCACCGTGATGCTATCGCGCTCGGCCCAGATCAGGTATTGTTCCGGGCTGAGGTTGCGGACGAAGTTTTGCACGTAGCTGTTCATGTAGAATCCGCGTTTGGAGCGTGTAGCGGCGCTTTGAATCCTGCTTTGTTCCTCTTCGAAGGGGGTGTAGTAGGTGGGGATCACAGCCGAAACTGCGCAGACCAGAATGTCCCCACTGGGGGCGTAATTGATGTCCGCCACCGCGCCTTCTGGATTGGAAAAGGCAAAACTGATCAGATTGGCGTCCCTGCCGATCTCGCGGATGAAACCGTCCTGTTCCTGGAAGGGAGGTGTTTCCTGCACATTCAAGCCCATTTCCGCCGCTGCCTCGACCAGGCCCTTTTCACTTGCCAGTCCGTGGAGTTGGACGCTTTGGGTCTTCATCAGCTGTTGGGTCTCGCGGCCGGGTTCGATGCGGAGCAGGATATGCCGCGCGGAGACCTCATCCCCGGACTCGGTTTCCCGCCGGTCCGTGGTCTGGATGATGTGCCAGCCAAATTGCGAAAGCACCGGCTCGGCAATCTCCCCCACTGGAGTGTTGAAAGCTGTTTCTTCGAACACCGGGACCATCCTGCCCCGTCCAAACCAACCGAGGTCACCTCCGTTGGCTCCGGAACCAGGATCCTGAGAGCGTTCGCGGGCCAGTTCAGCGAAATCTGCCCCGTCCTTCAGCTCCCGGTAAAGCTGCATCACGCTGTCCCTCACCGCGCTGGAATCAGCGTGGCTGGGCACCTTGGCGAAGCGGACGTAGTGCAGCCTGCGCAAGTTGTCCTTGCGGTATTCCTCGATGCGTCCCTCGTAATACTCTCGCGCTTCCTCGTCCGTGGCGTTGACCGAGGTCATCTTGTTCGCGTCAAAGAAGATGATTCTGGCGTCGATCCTCTCCTGGTCTTGCATCCAGGCGGTCCGGACGCTATCCTCATCGGCGTCGACTTCAGCCTTGATCGCGTTTAAAAGCTTGTTAAACTGATAGAGGGAACGCACTTCGTCGAGCACGGCGCTGCGGAAATCCGGGGATTCCGAGAGGGCCTGTTCGTAGGTTTTCTGGTCGAAGCGGCCGTTCTTTTGCAGGTCTTTGATCTGTTTGACAGCGGCAGGAGGATTTTTCTTGGCCTCGGCCAGCAGCTCCTGGTTCGTGATCCTCACCTTGCCGGCCTTGATGGCCTTGTCGTAGATGTAGCGGCCCACAAGTTCATTCCAGCATTGGTCGTTCAACCTGGCCTTGTCCTCGTCGGTGAGGGGCGTCGATTGCTGTTTGCGGTAGTAGTCGAAGTAGTTGGCCAAAATCCTCTCGTATTCGGAATAGGTGTAGATCTTGTCGTCGATTTTGCCGATCACGGCCTTGGGGCTGGGCTTTTCGGCCCAGAGCAAGGCGCCGAGCAAGAGCAGTATGAGCAGGCAGCGTTTCATGAAAAAACTCCTGATATGTTGTGTTCTGAGGGAAAATAACCCTTCATTCCCAAAATATCGGCTCCGGAAAACCGTCAACCAAAAAGTCGGGCTTACAACCTGAACCGGACGGCAAAGCCTGATGAATTCGCCCTTATATGCCGAAGGTTCGTTTCCCGGACGTTTCCTGCCGGATGCCCGCCAAGCGGGCGGGAATCGGGCGGGATACGTGCGCGAAACGGACAGGCTGGATTTCAGGAAAATATCAGCGGGAATGGCGCTGGCATCTTTTGTGTCTGAAAGCGACCCAAAACCTGCATCACTGTGGACAGGGCAGATAAAAAAGGAGTGGCCGCGAGGGCCACTCCCTATGATCATTCCGAGCCTGTGGCTCAGGTTCTTGGCTTATTTGGCCAGCAGCATCTTGCGGGTGACCGTCTTGCCGTCACTGGTGAGGCGGTAGAAGTACAGGCCGCTGGAAACGTTGCTGTGGTTGTCGTCTTTGCCATTCCAAACAACGCTGTATTGGCCGGCCTCGCGGATATCGTCCACCAGGGTGCGGACAAGCTGGCCCTTCAGATTGTAGATCTTCAGGTTGGCGGGTCCGGAGCTGGGAACGCTGAAAGCGATGGTGGTTTCAGGGTTGAAGGGATTCGGGTAGTTGTTGGCGTCCAGTGTGTAGACGGGGACCATCGGATCGTCGTTGGAGGTTCCGTATTCCACGATGGCGCGCAGCATGATCTCACCCATGGTCAGAGGCGCCCACGGTGTGGTTGTTGACGCGCGGGTGTAGCTGTAGCCGTTACTGGATGTATCGAGGCCGATGGCGGATGCGTTGGTGGTCTCCAGGATGCCGAGATAGAATTCGCCGTCGGAAACGATGATATCAGCAGGCAGGGAGATCCAGTTCCAGCCTTCCACCACGGAGGCAGCGGGATACTGATATTGCGCAAGCTGGGTGCCGGGCATGCCGTCGGCGCCGTCGTTATCGTAGACGCGGATGATGATGCCGGCAGTTCCCACGGTATGCACAAAGACTTTGGCATACTTCACTGTGACCTGCTGGTTGTAGCTGTGTTTCACGGCCATCTGGCTGGTGGAACCGACGTTGTAGCCCTGCTCGGCGGTGCCGTCGTCATGGAAGAGTTCGGCGTGCATTGCGGGCATCACGAAAGCCGCAACCGTGTTGGAGGCAGTGGATTCGTTGGCGCCGTACATGGCGGTCAGATAGTAGGTATGGAGGCCGCCGTCCACGTTCATGTCCGTATAGGTGAGCAGGTTTCCAGCGATCAGGTCGATCTGGACCCCATCGCGGTAGACCTTGTAGTTGCTGACGTCGCGGGTGAGGGTGGTGGCACCGCTTTCGCCGATGGTGGCGTCGCTGAACTCGTGGATTTCCTGCGGATAATTTCCGGTGATCTCATACTCGCGCCCGTCCGCGTCCTCCACGTAGATGCGGATGTTCCAGTTGTAGGTGAGAGCGGCGTTCAGGGCGGTGAGGGTTGTCCAGGAGTTTTGCCAATACATCATGTTGCCATAACCTTCGACCACTGGTCCGTCATCGCAGCCAGCGGGATAGCCGCCGGTGGTGTTGACGCGGTATCCTGCCATGATCTGGGTTCCGGAGGGAATGGTGTAGGGTGTGGTGAGAATGATCTCGTTCCATTGGTCGGAGACAGGCGTGATGGCCTGTTCATAGGCGATGTTACCCGCGGCCCCGGTCCAGATGCGCAGGGTGTATTCGCACATGGTGGTGGGCTCACCAGGATAAATGCGGAACTTGGTGATGTTCATTCCGACCCAGGGGCTGATCCCGTTGTCGCCCAAGGGATCCCATTTGGCGGCAACAGAGAAATCCGCTGCGGCGTTGGTGCCGATGGAATTTCCGGAGTTTTCGCCGTCATAGTGCAACCAGCCTTCTTCTCCGCCGCCGCCACCACCACCGGGAGCAACCCAGTTCAGGATGACGTTGGAGCCGTTGACCGTGGCTGTGAGGTTTTCCGGAGGCGCGATGAAGACATCGTTGTAGATGACCACATCGTCGATCATGATGCCGATGCCCTGGGGCGTGTCGTCATCGGATTTGAAGTACCAGCGGAGTTGGATGGTTTCGCCGGCATAGTCGGAGATTAAGCCGTCCAGTGAATAGGCGCCGACCATGGACATCCAGGTATCCGGAGCATCAGAATAGACGTAATTTGTGCCGGTGGCACTGCCGTAGGGATTGCTCATCGCATACCAGGTCACGCCAGCGTTGGGTGAGATCTCCCAGCCGAAGTAATCAACCTCGGGGAAGGTGTTGGGATCGGTGAAGCTGCCCGTGATCATGAAGTCCGCGCGGATGTCGCCGGATGTGGGTAGCTGGATGGGAGGGCTGACCAGGTAGTTCATCATGTTGATGTTGTAGGTTCCCTGGGCGTTTTGGCATTTCATGATGTGGGTGGGTGACGGAGCGGCAGGATCGGTGGCTACATGCCAGATGTCTCCGCCGACCGGGACCATGCTGCTCCAGGTCATCTGTCCATCATCGACGCCGTTGTTGCTGTATCCGCCGAAGGCGATGTCGTCGACCATTATGCCGAACATCGCGAGGTTGTCGCCCGTGCTGTAAGCAGGATCGGAGGCAAAGGCGAAGCGGATCTTGACGCTTTGGCCGATGTAGGCGCTGAGGTCGAAAGTTGCGTTGGTCCAGGTCAGCAGAACGCCGCCCCAGGCAGGGATGTTCGGGCCTTCGCCATGCTCGAAGCCAAAGGCGTAGGACGAAGTGAAGGTGTAGGCGGGAGTCCCGTTGATCGGAGTCCAGGTGGTTCCGCCATCAGTGGAAATGCGGACGTTCGCGGAATCCCAGCCATTGTAGGGTGCCGTGGCGCCGGCGGGGTCCTCGAGGTTATAACGCAGCTTGAAGGTCAGGGTCGCGTTCGCGGCAGACAGGGTGCGTGCCGGGGTGTCCAAAACCAAATACTGGTGGTCATAGTAACCGCCGATATTGGCTCCGGAGGCGAGAGCGGGGTCTCCCATCCACCAGACGTTGCCCTGGGCATCTCCGTTGTCGTAGATGTGCCAGTTGTTGGGGGGCACGGAGCCGTCGAAATGGGTCCAACCCGTGGCTCCGCTTTCGAAATCTTCCTGCCATGCTATAACTTCGTAGCGATTTAGCGTACCGTTAGCAAACATGGCTGTGACGATTGTCAGGGCTAATATGATCAGCCATCTTTTTTTCATTGATCCTCCTTATGAATCAAGAGATAGTATTTTATAATTTCTAACTGTCTGGATAGCTTGATTTTGTCAACAGGTTTTTTCATAATGGGCGCGAGCGGCGCTTTCCAAAACCGGGAGGGAACCCGGAGTCCCCGTCTCAACCTGCTTTCATGCTTTAGCTTGGGCTTGCTTATGAGTATTGCAGTCGGTAAAGGTCGTAATAGAGGCCCTGCTTGTCCAGAAGCTCAAAATGCGAGCCTTCCTCGACTATCTCGCCCTTGTGCAGGACCAGGATGCGGTCCGCGTGTTGGATCGTGGAGAGGCGATGGGCGATGATGATCGAAGTGCGGTTCTGGATGATCTTTTTGAGGGCGTCCTGGATCAGGATCTCGGTTTCGGTGTCGATATTGGAGGTGGCCTCGTCGAGAATGAAGATGGAGGGGTCGTAAGCCAGCACCCGGGCGAAGGCGATGAGCTGCCTCTGGCCGGTGGAAAGGGTGGCGCCCCGTTCCATCACCGGTTCGTCATATTTCTCCGGCAGGCGGCAGATGAATTTGTCCGCGTTCACATATTTGGACACTTGCAGGATCTGTTCGTCGCTGAGCTGTTTGTTGTTCAGGGCGATGTTGTCCCGGATGTTGCCGCTGAAGATGAAGACATCCTGCTGCACGATGCCCACGTTTGAGCGCAGGTCTCTGAGGGCGTATTGCTTCAAGGTTTTTCCATCCAGCAGGATCTCCCCCCGCTGGTAGGGGTACATGCCCAGGATGAGGTTCACGATCGAGGTTTTGCCGCTGCCGGTGTGGCCAACCAGGGCGATCCTTTCTCCGGGCCGGATCTTGAAACTGACGTCTTTGAGCACCCATTCCCCAGTATTGTAGGCCAGCCAGACGTGGTCAAACTCGATCTCTCCCTCGAGCTTTCTATTGGTTGCCAATTCCTCGCGGTAGTCGTCCGGTTCCTGATCCATCAGGTCGAAGATGCGTTCGGCGCCGGCCAAAGCGCCTTGCAGGATGTTGAATTTTTCGGAAAAGTCGTTGATCGGCTGGAATAGCTTGGAGATATACTGGGTGAAGGCCATCAGGAGCCCGATGGTGATGGCGTTGCGCAGGATCTGCCCGCCGCCGTACCAGATGATGAAGGCCACCGCGATCTGGGAGCTGACGTGAATTATGGGGCGGAAAAAGGCGAACAGCCTCATCTGCCGGATCGAGGTGAGGTAGTATTTCTGGTTGATGTCCGAGAATTCCTGCCGTTTGTGGAAATACTGGTTGAAGAGCTGGATGATCTTCTGTCCGCTGATATGCTCGGCCAAAGTGGCGTTCAGCGAAGCCAGGTATTTGCGCACTTCGCGGTAGATCACCCGCGTGCGTTTGCGGAATTCCCTGATCACCCAAACCACGAGAGGCAGGATGGCGAAGCTCACCAAAGCCAGCCTCCAGTTCAGCACCAGCATCAAAATCACGATCGCGATGATCAGGATCACGTCCTGGAACAAGGTGATAACCCCCGAGGCCAGCATTTCATCGATGGCGCGGATGTCGTTGGTGACGCGGGTTACCAGCCTGCCCACGGGATTTTTGTCGAAGTAATTCACCGGCATTCTCTGCATGTGGGCAAAGACGTCATGGCGCAGGTCGTTCATCGCTTTTTGGGAATAGATGGTGGTCATCACCTGCTGGGAATAACCCGCCGCGAAGCGGATGATGCTGATCAGCAGAAAGGCCAGGGCCAGCCAGATGAGGTTGTGGGCTGCTTCACTGCGCACCTGGAGGCGCTCGGCGCCGGGGATCCGGTTCAGGCTTTCCCGCTGTACCGCGATCTGCCCCTTTCCCACTCTGAACCAGCCACCGAGGCCGTCAATGCGGCCCTGGGGTGCGGTGTTTTCCTGCAGGTATTTGCCCAGGATGGCGAGGTTGGAATCCTTTTCCACGATCAGGAACACCTTGCCTCCGCCAATGACGCCTCTGGCTTCCAGGTCCAGGATGTCTGGCCGGTCGATGCGGTTCTGGTCGCGGGCGGAGATAATCAGGAAATACCTGCCGCCGTGGGAGTATTTTTTGATCTTCAGCAGCTCGTATTTGGCCAGGAAGGCGTCGACCTCAGCCTCCTGGTCGAACACGGCAATGGTCTTGTCCGAAACAATATAGTCGTCAATGGCGCTGCGCTGGATGAGGGGCTGGACCAATTCGGCCCCGGCCACCAACATCAGGATCAGGAAGGAGATGATTACCCATTTGAGGTAGGGCTTCAGATAGCGTAGCAGTCTGCCATAGAGGCGCTTGTCATAGACCTTGCCCTTGATGTCGTCTTCTGTGAAACCGCCCCTGGCTCCGGGTCCGCCGCCGCCGAAATTCATAGCTCCTCCCCTTCCAGGCGGGCGCGGATGCGCTGTTTCTCATAGAGATCGTGGTAGAGGCCGCCCAGCTTCAAAAGTTCGGCGTGGGAGCCGCGTTCGGTGATGACGCCGTCGCCCAGCACGATGATGTGGTCCGCGTGCTGGATGGAGGAGATGCGGTGGGCGATGATGATGGTCGTTTTGCCCTGGCGGAGCTGGATCAGGTTTTCCAGGATCTGGCGTTCCGTTTTGGTGTCCACGGCGGAGAGGGCGTCGTCCAGGATCAGGATCTCGGGATTGGTCAGCAAAGCCCTAGCAATCGCCACACGCTGTTTCTGGCCGCCGGAGAGGGTCACTCCCCGTTCGCCGATCAGGGTGTCGAATTTCTGCTCGAACTCCATCACCTCGTCATATACCTGTGCCACTTTGGCGGCCTCATAAACCTCTTCGGTCGAAGTTTCCGGGCTGCCCAGGCGGATGTTGTTGGAGATCGTGTCCGAAAAGAGGAAGATGTCCTGGGGCACGAGCACCATGTCGCGGCGCAGAACGTTCAGCGGAACGCGGTGCAATTCGTGGCCATCGATCAGGATGCTGCCTTTAGGCGGATCGTAGATGCGCACCAAAAGCTCGATCAGGGTGGTCTTGCCGCAGCCGGTGGGGCCAACCACGGCCAGGGTCTTGCCGTCGTCGATGCGGGTGCTGATACCTTTAAAGATGAGGGGCAGGTCGGGGGCGTAGCGGAAACTGAGGTTGCGGATCTCGATCCTGCCCTGGATGGCTGTGATCGAGGGGTCGGCCTGCGAGTCGTCGATCTCCGGCTGTACGTCAAAGATCTCGTTCAGGCGCTTCAGCGAGGCGGTCCCGCGCTGATACATGTCCACGATCCAGCCGATGGCGATCATTGGCCAGACCAGCATGCCCAGGTATTGGAAGAAAGCGATGAATTCCCCGATCGTGATGTCGCCCCGGATGGTCGCGCGGCCTCCGAAATAGAGGGTGATGATCATCGAAATGCTGATCACGAAGCCCATGAAGGGATGGAAAAAGCCGGCGATCCTGGCCATCGCGATGTTTTGCTTCACATAGTCCAGCGAGACCTCGTCCACCTTATCCAGCTCTGGCTGCTCCTGCACGAAGGCCTTGACGATGCGGATGCCGGAGATGCTTTCCTGGATTCGTCCGCTGAGGGTGGCGAAGCTTTTCTGCACCCGGGCGAAGCTTTTATGCATCTTTTTGCCGAAGTAGCCGATGGTGAAGGAGAGGATGGGCATCGGGATCACGGCCAGCGCGGTCAGGCGCCAGTTGATCGCGCCCATGAAAGAGAAGGAGGCGATCGTCATCAAAACGATGTCCATCGCCGCGATCAAGCCCATCCCAAAGAGCATCCGCACCGCGTTCAGGTCGTTGGTGGCGTAGGCCATCAGGTCGCCGGTCTTGCTGCGGTTGAAGAAATTCTGGGAAAGGCGCAGCAGGTGGTTGTAAAAATCCTGGCGCAAAAACTTTTCGATCCGGAAGGAATTGCCGATGATCAGGATCCGCCAGAAATAGCGCAGCACCATCACCGCGATCGCCAGACCGAAGATGATCAGACCGATCCAGACCAAGCCCGCCTGGTCTATCCGGCGCTCCTGGATGCTGTCGATGGCGTATTGCATCACACGCGGTGTGATCAACTGCACGATGTCCACCAGGATCAGCATCACAATGCCCCAGGCTATCTTGCCATAACTCTTCTTCAGATAGGGAAGGATGGCATCAAAGGTCCGCATCGGGTCTCCCAAAATTTTCGTTCGCCGCCAAGGAAAGGGGTTCTTGCCGCCCCTCAGGCGCTTGTCCCGCCTTTCTTTGACATATATCGCGACAACAAGCCAATATTTGGCAGGCGGGGATTTTGTCAATGGAAATGTGCCACCGCAAGCATCGGCGGGGGTGGGACGGATTATGTGGTTAGTGGATTAATGGACGCAACATGTTTCAGTGGAATGTTGGTGCAGGTTCAAATTGTCAGCAGAAAATAGGGATGGCCTTTGTGGCCATCCCTATGGTTATTGGGTATATTTCCCGTTATTTGAGCAGCATCATCCTGCGGCTTTCTGTGTGGCCGCCTGAGCTCAGGCGATAGAAGTAGAGGCCGCTGGAAACGCTGTTTCCGCCGTTGTCGGTGCCGTTCCAGAGATAGCTGTGGCGGCCGAAGCCCAGGTCGCCATCGACCAGGGTTTTCACCAACTGGCCTTTGACATTGTAGATGGAAAGATTGGTCTTGCCAGCCTGGGGCAGGTCAAAACCGATCGTAGTTTCAGGATTGAAGGGATTGGGGAAGTTCTGCAGCAGCATGTTCGAAACTGCTGGCATGGAAGTGTCTGAATTTGAAGTGTTTCCTTCGGGGAATACGATCTGCAGTTCCATGAACATCACCTCACCGCCGTCAGGGGTGGGATGGTAGGCGGGGGCATTGACATTCGAGCCCCAGGTGAAATCATTGTAGAACATGATCCCGATCTTGCCGACTTTGTTGACACCCTGCATGCCGGCGAAGATCACTTGGTCTGCTGGATACACATACATCGGGATGATGCCAGCAAACTCTGGAGTTTCCACGTTGTTGATGATGATCGGTTCGCTCCAGGTGTTGCCGTTGTCCGGGCTGACCGCGATCCAGATCTCAGGGGTATTGGTAAAGGCGGAGTAGTCGGCATCGGAATAATAGTTGAACCATCTGGCGCGCTCGGAATCCTGCCAGACGCAAACCATCATGCCTTGGTCATTTGGCTCGGAAAGTTTGATCCCATTGTAATGGAACATCATGGCATCCGAGTGGGCGGTCTGGTCCCAGTGGGGGAAAGGCCAGGCAGTGAAGATCACAGGCCAGTAGGGGGGCGTATAGGCGGCGTCATAATTGTATTCATCTACTTCGCCCCAAGGAGCTTCCATGTCCCAGGGGGTGAAACATGTATTGTGGTTGTCATCGGGATGTTTCTGGGGATAGATCTCGCGAACCTCAAATTCGTGGGAAGCCGGATTGTAGACCCACTCCTTAATGTACTGCAAAGCGGGATAATAATACCCATTGTAAGTTCTGAGGGACCAGGTGCTGGGTTGGTGGATCCTGCCGTAATTGTCGATGACGGTGTTGATATGGCCGGAATTGATGATGCCAAAGAAGATCTCGTTGTCCCCGTAGGGAATGTCGCCGTTGTCCGAATCCGTGTAATAGCCTGTGGTATCGGAAGGCGTGGATTCAGGATTCCAGGTGGCCAGGTCGGCATCGCCAACATAGCGGACCCAATCTCCCTGTCCGTAGTTCGGCGATACCCAGACATTCATGTTGGGTTCACGGAGAAAATTGTCATTGGAATCCCAGGCTGAGTGATGACCTGCCCAGTAGAGGTTTCCAGCATCGTCCGCGGCAATGGCTCCGGCAGGGCGTCTGAGCGCAGTTGTGTCATGATTCCAGGCATCCTGGTCGGGGATGGTGATGTGGGTCCAGGACAGCGGAGTTCCCATCTCAAAATCGTCGCCGTTGAAATCGGCATAGGCGATGTAAATGTTTTCGCTGGGGCTTCCGTTGATGGCGTGCGATACCCGGTTGCGCATGCCCACATAGACCCGCCTTTTGTCTGCAACGGGCGAGGGGCCAACCACCACCGAGGGCCAGATGAATTCGTTGTCCGAGCTTGTGGTCCCGTCGGGCGCAGTGATATCCAGAGGCCCGTCGGAAACGAGCACGACATCGTTGAAGAGCCCGGCGATCCCGGCAATGAAGGCGTCTGAAGTGAATTGGGTTTCCAGGGCGGGATCGTCATCGGCGTCGGCGTGCCAGGCGTACATTGGCTTTCCGGATACCGGGTCGATGGCCAGGCCGGGGAAACCCTCATGGTTTTGCACGCTGGTGATCTCGTTATTGTTGATCACGTTGCCAGCGGGATCAAGATATGAATAGAACACCCTGCGGGTCGAAGTAGCCTGGCGGCGACCATGATAGGTCATGAAATATCCGCCGCCGGCGGATTGGGGTATGACAGCCAGGGGCATCTCATTGTAACTGCCGATCATGTAGTCGTAGTAATTGGTGATGATGGCAGTGGGCAGTTTGGTGAAAGTGTAGGCCGGCGCATCCCGAAAAACTGGGATGGGCCTTCCCTGCGGCGTTGCCTTGGGACTTGCCTGCAAGCCTGGCAGTTGGGATTCCGCGCAGACGATCGCGGGCAGCAACGCCAGCAGCAGTGTGAAAATAAAAATCATTTTCATAACTCACTCCTTGGTTTGTTTTGTGTTTTTTATATGCTCAGAGACGCCTTCGCGCACTGAAACCTCATAAACAAGATGCCGTAATAACCTGCCAAGATCTACCGGCAGAGATATTTAAGCTCATTAGTCGAATCCTGACCGTTCGGCAGAATCGCCGATATTCAAGTTGGTTTTACTTATGCCGATTCCAGAATAATTGTCAAGCAGAAACTCGGCCACATCAGTGCGATGTTTAATCGAGTGCAAAAAAGGGATGGCCGATGTGGCCATCCCTATGTTTATTGGGGTTAAATCTCCCGTTATTTGAGCAGCATCATCCTGCGGCTTTCTGTGTGTCCGCCTGAGCTCAGGCGATAGAAATAGAGGCCGCTGGAAACGCTGTTTCCCCCGTTGTCGGTGCCGTTCCAGACAACGCTGTGGCGACCGAAACCGAGGTCGCCATCGACCAGGGTTTTCACCAGCTGGCCTTTCACGTTGTAGATGGAAAGATTGGTCTTGCCAGCCTGGGGCAGGTCAAAACCGATCGTAGTTTCCGGATTGAAGGGGTTGGGATAGTTCTGCAGCAGCATTCTCGCAATCGTGGGAACTGTGCTGTCGTCATTGGCGACTCCCACCGGGAAAACGATCTGCAGTTCCATGAACATCGTTTCTCCTCCATCCGGGGTGGGATGGTAGGCAGGGGCGTTGACATTTGAGCCCCAGGTGAAATCATTGTAGAACATGACACCTATCTTGCCGACCTTGTTGTCGCCCTGCATGCCGGTGTAGATCACTTTGTCCGCGGGATAGACATACATGGGTTTGATCCCAGCGAGTTCAGGCGTTTCCACGTTGTTGAGGTTGATCGGCTCGCTCCAGGTATTGCCATTATCCGGGCTGGCGGAGATCATGATCTCCGGAGTGTTGCCGTAGGCCGAGTAGTCAGTGTCGGCATAATAATTGAACCAGCGGGCGCGCATGGCGTCCTGCCAAACCGCGACCATCATGCCTTCGTCGTTGGGCTGGGAAAGTTTTATCCCGTTGTAATGGAACAACATCAGGTCGCCGTGGGCCGTGGTGTCCCAATGCGGGAAAGGCCAGGTCGTGACAGGATTCAAATAGTAGTTGTTGTCGTCGGCCAGATAATACTCTGGCTCGCCCCAGGGCGCTTCCACGTCCCAGGGAGTGAACCACTGGTTATAAGTGTCGTCCGGAGATTTCTGCGGATAGATCTCGCGCACTTCAAATTCGAAGGTGGCGGGATCGAACACGAATTCCTTGACGTACTGGAAAGCCTGCCAATATCCTTCCACGACGGAGTGGCCCCAGGTGCTGGGAACATGGATCTTGCCCAGGTTATCGATCACGGCATTCATGTGCCCCGAATTGACAATGGCCCAGTAGAGTTCATTATCGGGATAGGGCAGTGAGTTGTCATCCACAAAGTATCCGGTTCCGCCTGGGGTTCCGGCCGGATTCCAGGACGGTAGATTGCTGTATTCGCTATACCGCACCCAAGTGCCCTGGCCATAATTGGGGCAGACGAAAACATCCATGTCTTCTTCGACTATCGTGTTCGAATCGGTGTCATAGGCAAAGTGGTGCCCTGCCCAGTACAGGTTTCCAGCGTTATCGGCCACGATAGTACCGGAAGGACGCCGTCCCTCAAGAGTATCGTGATTCCAGGCATCCTGTTCCGGAATGGTGATATGGTCCCAAACCAGGGGAGTTCCCATTTCGATTTCGTCTGCGTTGAAATCCGCAAAGGCAATATAGTAATTCTCGATCGGATTCCCGCTAATGGCATGGGACACATAATTGCGCATTGCCACATAGACGCGGCGCTTTCCGGCCACCGGGGAAGGGCCGATCTCCACAGCCGGCCAGATGAATTCATTGTCTGTAGTCGCAGGCCCGTTGGGAGGGGTGATAGTGGTGGGGGCATCGGCAACCAGCACGATGTCGTTAAAGAGCCCCGCGATGCCGGCTATGAAGGCATCGGAGGTGAACTGGGTCTCCAGATTGGCGTCGTCATCGGCATTGGCATGCCAGGCGTACATTGGTTTTCCGGATACCGGATCGACGGCTATGCCGGCGAAACCTTCATGGTTTTGCACGCTGGTGATCTCGTTGTTGTTGATGATGTTCCCCGCGGGATCGAGATAGCTGTAAAACACCCTGCGAGTAGCTGTGGCCTGACGGCGTCCGTGGTAGGCCATAAAATATCCTCCACCCGCAACATCCGGGATCACCCTCAGGGGCAGGCTGTTGTAGCTGCCGATCATGTAATCGTAGTAATTGGTTATGATGGAGGTGGGCATTTTGGTGAAAATGTAGTCAGGCGGGTCCTCGCGGGCGGGCGGAATTGGCCTGCCTTGGGTTGATTCCCAGGCTGTTTTCTGAGGGCCGGGCTGCATGCTCCCCGCCAGTATCAGAACCGGCAGCAGCACCATAACTAAGATTAAGACACGTTTCATAACAATCTCCCTTTACTTTATTAAGTTCGTTGTTTGTGCGGAAGCCCAATTACGGCTTGGCATGTAAAACTCGCGTAAACATGGCCGCGCTGATGTGAACTTTGTCTAGCGATATTTGAATAAGATCCACTATGATTTTAATCATTTTGAACAGGAAGTTTATGTCAAGCAGAAAGTTGGTGGTTTGAACTCTTGGCAGCGCACAAAAAAAGGGATGACCATTAAGGTCATCCCATGTTTATGATTGATTGACAGGTCTGTACGGACCTATTTCATCAGCATCATTCTATTGGTTTCGACACTGCCGCCTGCGGTCAGGCGATAGAAGTAGAGTCCGCTGGTGACGGCCTGTCCGTTGTTGTCGGTGCCGTTCCATACGAAGCTCTGCCTGCCGAAGCCCAGGTTTTCGTTGACGAGGGTCTTGACCAGCTGGCCTTTCACGTTGTAGACGGAAAGGTTGGCATGGCCGGAGGCGGGCATGTCAAAGCTGATGGTGGTTTCAGGGTTGAAGGGGTTGGGATAGTTCTGGTGGAGCATCTTCGTTACCGCGGGGGTGGAATTGTCCGAATTGGACACATCACCGACCGGGAACACGATCTGCATTTCCATGAACATCACTTCTCCGCCGTCCGGGGTGGGATGATAGGAAGGAGTGATGGCATTGGAGCCCCAGGTGAAATCGTTGTAGAACATGAAACCGATCTTTCCGACCTTGTTCTGGCCTTGCATGCCAGTGAAGAGCACCTTGTCGGCGGGATAGACCCACATGGGCTTGATTCCGCTGAATTCAGGAGTTTCCACATTATTCAGGTTGATCGGCTGGCTCCAGGTAGCGCCGTTATCGGGGCTGACGGAGATCATCAGTTCAGGGGTGTTCGCGAAGGCTGAATAATCCGTGTCGGAATTGTAGTTGAACCAGCGGGCACGCTGGGAATTCTGCCATACCGCGACCATCATGCCGTGATCGTTGGCATCGGATACCTTGGTGTTGTTGTAGTGGAACATCATTGCATCGCCGTGGGCGGTCGTATCCCAGTGCGGGAAGGGCCACATTTTGCCGGGATGACCGGTGAAGGCTATGCCCAGGTAATATTCATTGTCGTCGGCAAGCACATACTCCGCCTCGCCCCAGGGAGCTTCCATGTCCCAGGGTGTGAAGGTCTGGTTGACGGTATCGCTGGGATCCTTCTGGGGATAGACTTCCTTCACGTAGAATTCCTGGGTGGCTGGATCAAAGACGAATTCCTTGATGTTCTGATAATCCGGCCAATAACCGCCTTCCTTGGTGGACATGGCCCAGGAACCAAGAACGTGGATTCTGCCGTAGCTATCCACTCCGGCATTTATATGGGAAGAGTTGGCTATGGCCCAGGTAAGCGATGTATCGGGGTAAGCGATATCGCCATCACCAATGAAATAACCGGTTCCACCAGGCTGTCCCGGAGGATTCCAGGTTGGGATCCAACTGAAATCATGGAGGCGGGTCCAGGTGCCCTGACCATAGTTGGGGCAGACGAACACGTCCAGGTCATGCTCCCTGATGTTTTCAGAAGCATCGGGAGTTGTGGCAAAGTGGTAGCCGGCATAATAGAGATTGCCGGCGTTATCCGTGGTGAGGCTATGGAAGGGGCGGCGCCATTCGGCATCGACGTTCCATTGGTTCATTTCGGGAATGGAAATGTGATTCCAGACCAGGGGAGTACCCATCTCGATTTCGTCACCATCAAAATCCGCGTAGGCGATCAAGAGGTTTTCTGAGGGTCCGTAGGTCTGTGACTCGGAGTTCCTGGCAGCCAGATAGACCCTTCTTTTTCCGGCAACTGGGGAGGGGCCGATCTGGGCGGTGGGCCAGATGAACTCATTCAGGTTCGTGACCGTTCCGTCAGGCGCGGTCAGGGTATAAGGATTGTCGATGGCAACCTGGACATCGTTGAACAGACCGGCAATACCGGCGATGAAGGCGTCTGATGTCACCTGAACTTCCAGTTCGCCATCAGTGTCGGCATTGGCATGCCAGGCATAGATTGGCTTTCCGGAAACCGGGTCGACGGCAACAGTGGTATAACCCTCGTGGTTCTGCACGCTGGTGATCTCGTTGTTGTTGACGATGTTTCCGGCCGGGTCAATGTAGGTGTAGAAGGCGCGACGGGTCGCGGTGGCCTGGCGGCGTCCATGATAGGTCATGAAATATCCGCCCCCGGCGACATCCGGGATCACTCTCAGGGGCAAACCGTTGTAGCTGCCGATCATATAATCGTAATAGTTCGTGATGATGGCAGTGGGCAGTTTGGTGAAAGTGTATTCCGGTACTTCACGGGTTTGGCCTGCATTGTAGTTCAGGGGTTCGACAGGAGTTCTGTCGGCACCCAGGGCAGGTGTGTCGATGGGTTTCTTGTTTGTTCCAACCTGCATTTCCTTCGCGAAAGCGAAAGTCAGCAGCAGGCTGAGCGTTAATACTACCAATAGGATTTTTTTCATTTTTCCTCCATATTTTTTGGCAAGGTTAGTATCTCATCTTGATGGACAGCCGGTGAGCGCTCTTGAGGAAGTTTTCCGCGAGGGCGCCCATGTCCGTATAGGCATAGTCTATGTTGAAAATGGCAAAGCGGGTGGGGATCTGATAACCGACCCCGGCGCTGAAGCCGTTGGTGTCATAATTGAGTTGATATCCGGCACGCAGGAAGAGGTTTCCCAGCTTGTACTCCGTGCCGATGTTCCAGGTTTCCATGCGGTCAATCACGTTATCCAACTGGAGCGAGGCGATCCAATGCGAAGTGTCGCTGCGCATGAGGTCACCGCTGATCCCCAGGGAGAAACTCATGGGGATCTTGGAATCGAGTTCGGGGCCGTCTTCATCGATGAGGCCGTCTCCATCGTTGTCAAACAGGTCGAACGGGTCTTCATCAAAGGCTCCGTCCTCGTCGTCATCCACAAGGTAACGGATGTCCGGGCCGAAGTTGCGCAGAGCCATTCCAATCTTCACATTTTTCCAGCCAGTGTTGTAGATGGAACCGAGATCGAAGGAATAGCTGTTAACGGAGAATTCATAGAGATTCTCGCGCAGGTATTTGACTCCGATGCCGGCCGAGAATTTGTTCGTGAACTGCTGCGCATAGTTAAGGCCGAAGGCCATGCTGCTGTTCGTGAACTGTTCACCCGTCGGTCCGAATGTTTCTTCATCCGTGATGTCGATGTCATCCATGTGCAGAACGGAGGCGTAGGCGGCAAAGGTGGAAACGCCGTTGGTATATGTGCCGGCAAGGAATTCGTGCATGATGTTCGCAGGCCAGTTGGTATGGGAGATGAAGACCTGGTTTTCATAAGCTGGGGCGAGCCCGGCAGGATTCCAATAAACTGAAGATACATCGTCAGTTACGGCGGTGTAGGCCTCTCCCATGCCGATCGCGCGCGCGTCCACACCCAGTTTGAGGAATTGCAGGGCCGCGGTCCCAACCTTGCCGAAGGGCTTGGCGGAAAGCAGTCCCGGCAGCAGCAGGATGCTGATGGCGATAACGAGAATGATATGTTTTTTCACAATTCCTCCCCTATTTGATGATGACGAATTTGCCAACTTTCACTTTGTTGTTGGCTTTGTTTTCCACAGAGTAGAGATAGACTCCGGGCGCAATGATCTGGTTGTTTTTGGAGAGCAGGTTCCAGTCGTGAATGCCGCTAGAGGCGATACCCTGCGCAGCAGCCTTGGATACGGTGATTATGTCTGCCTGATAGGAGCCGTCATGCTTGATCGTATCCACAAGGTCTCCGGCCAGAGTGTAGATCCTGATGTCGCAACGTTCGGGAAGATTGATGAACCACAGCCTGCGGCTCTTGTCTCCTTTCTGGTCATTGGTGCGGCGTCCGTCGAACTTGCTTCTGCCTATGTAGGGATTGGGCACGACATAGATGTTGTCCATGGTTTCCTGAGCCACTGAGCCGGGGAAGAAGATCTTCATGTTGGCATCGGCGTCACGTCCGGTTTCCAGGAAGTTCAGGTTGTTGGAGGGAATCCCGCGATCGTAAGCTGTAACGGCAGCATAATATTCGACACCTTTGCGGGGATACAAGATCGCCGAGTGATAGTATCTGCGGGCCAGGCGTTGATTTCTGAGGTCAGTGAGCAAGGCCATTTCCTCCGGGTCGTCCGGATCAGCGGGAATGTACACCTGGCCACCGTGCCCCGGAATCGGGATCATCTTGGAGTCATAGAGTTCGTCAAAGATCTCAGCTCGCATTTCAGGATGCTTGAAGAGGCGGGCCTGCAGGTTCTTGATCTCCGCGTCGGGCAGCCCGGCGTTAGCTTGAGCGATCTGCAATGCCATATCCTCCAAATCGGGGCTCCATTCAACGCTGGGATCGTAGATTGGCCAACCGTAGAAGGTGTCCGCGAAATTCGGAATGTAGGTGTAGAATTCATCAAGCTGGGTGAAATCGGTATAAGTACCATTCCAGGCATTTTTATTGGGCAGTCCTTTGTCGATGCCCAGGTATCCGCCGAAATCAACAAAGAGGGAATCAGCATGCGGGCTGTTGATGTTAACCACATAATCGGCAAAATCCTGTGCCGTTTCCACCTTGTCCCAGCGGTCCATCATGGTCCAGTCTTCCGCCGAGCCGCTTCCACTTCTCCCCCAGGTGCTGTAGCCCTGGAAATCATGCCGCAGGCGGTAGGCCGTAAAGGGATTCACGATGGCATTCATGTTGTACAGATTTGGGTTCGTGGGTGGTTGGAACTGCGGCGGGAAATTGCTCCAGTCAACTGTGCTGGGATCGCTGTCCAGCCCGACTTTCAAAAAGGGGCTGTTCGGATTCTGCCAGCCAATAATGGCGCTGCTAACAGTCTTGGTGTCATAGGAGAATTCACTGCGGTTGTCCCAATAGAGGTCGACCTGGTCTCCGTTATCCATGAGCTCTGCATAGAGTTTGGGAATCTCGGGTGGTTCAGGTGGATTGTAATGTGGGAAGGTATCTGGCAAGACAACTGTGGTAAGGGTTTGAGCCTGGCCGTAGATCTCCTTGGCCCAGCGTGCGGTCCTTTTCAAGTCCTCTTTGTTGTCACCGGGAAACACCGCGATCACAATCTTCATGGTTTTTCCGGGTTCCAGGTTCCAGGAGTTCTCGGTGGCATTCGTGTAACCCTGCATGTCCCCATAGAAAGAGAAGAGGAAGCGCGTATCGTTGGGGGAGGGTTGTTCATACTCAGTCAGGTCGTCCTGTTCCGGGCGCAAGGGAGCGAATTTGGCCTCATTGGGATTTCTGCCGGTTAGCAGCCAGTACTTCTCGTTGGCTGTGCGCTGGGGTGAGAAGTTGAAGGAATAGGGATTGCCATCATCAGGGCCATCGCCGACCTTCCAATACCAGCAATGGAATTGAAGCTGCTCCGGATCAGGAGTACAAACGCGCGCGCCAACCAATCCGGTGGTCAGGCCGCCATCGCCGTCGGCGTCGCGAGTGTAGGCAAACTCGTATCCTTCACCCTTGACATAACCGGATACGTCATCTGCTGCTTTTTCCGGACCCATGCTTTGGGGACCGCAATCGCAATCCATGTATACGCCCATGGCGCAGTCAAAGAGAGTGTCCTGGGTGGCAATGTTCATATTGGTGATATTGAATTCGACATAGACCAGGTTTTTGATGTAGTCATAACTCCATTGGTATGACATCTGGCGAACGCGGACATTGAGTGGATAATGCCTGTTCTGGCCTCTGGATTGGCCAAGATCTCGATCACCGACGGTTCCGAAGGGGCAGTAATCGTAGTAGAACGAGACGAAGTCCTGTTCGGAAACCGGTGCCCCATCCTCGTCTATCAGGCCGTCCCCGTCATCGTCAAGCGGGTTGGAGAAAGCGTAATTTGTGTGTGACCTGTCGGACAGGTCCATGAATCCGAGCGGGAACCAGATCTCGATATTCGTTCCCTCGTTTATGATGTTAAAATTATTGGTGTTGTGGATATACTGGCCGCCAAACACCTGGAATTGACTTGGCAGCTCAGAAGCCACTCTCAGAGGGAAAGTGTATCCCACGAAGTCTTCATCGATGATCCCGTCGCCGTCGTCATCGACACCACGTTTTTGGGTGCGTGAGCTCGCCACGGCGATCCCGTCCAGGCCATTATAGGCGTTGTACATATCCACTGCCTGAGCGTTACCAGCCACAAGAGGGTTATAAGCAGGCAGGAACTCATACAAATCCAGATCGCCATCAAATCCCACGGTGACCAGGGTGTCAACCACCGGTTTCATCCATGGTTCCCAGCCAGGGGCTCCTTCGGCGACTGTGCCAGTGCTATCCGCGCTGGGATTGAGTGCCCGCCAGAAAAGCTTTCGGCCGGCATCATCACGGCGGTATTTCTTGGCCCCGAACCACAGGGCTCCCTGATAAAGGTAGTCAATACCGCTGCCTCCGGGATATTCCAGGGATGGATACTGCGGCACCACATCGTCGCCGGAGCCGAAAAAGCCGTAATTGCTCATCCTCAGCCAGATGTTGCCAACATCATGGTAGAGGGAAAGATCAAGCTTTTTGGTTCCTGTTGAGGATTCCACCATGGCCGCATAGGACAAACCGATGAACAGTAAGCCCAGCAGCAGGCAAAACACGATCTTGTTAAACTTCATGCATTTCTCCCAATATTTCTAATTTAACTTAAATTCTACAGGCACGATGACTGTGGTATCCACCGGATTTCCACTGCTCCGGCCAGGTTGGAACCTGATCGCCCGGATGGCACTGATGGCGGCTTCGTCAAGTCCGCCCGCTCCGGCTTGCACCGAACGCAGGACGCGGATGTTGCCGACGGAACCGTCCTTATAGACGTCAACTTCCAGCATGACCGTTCCCTGCACATTGGCGCGGCGGGCAAAATCAGGATAGACCGGCCTGATCGCTCCAATTGGAACTGGCGGGTCATCCCAGGGAACGAAATCAAAGGGACGGTCATCAGCGCCCTGTTGCAGTGCGGAACTTGTCGTGGACTGAAGATCGCCGAACTGCTGCAAGGCCATTGCCCTTTCAGCCTGAAGTTCGGGAGTATCTTCGGTGGCGAGTTCCTCGCTGATCACGGGGATGTCGATTTGGATCTCCTGTTCCTGGGGTGTATCTTCTTTTTCTCGGGTATCCGGCGGAGCTTCAGCAATTTCCGCTTGGATCACGGTATCCCTTTTTCTCTGTGACTCCATGCGGGGAGTCACCAGAAAGGCGAACAGCATGATGGTTATCGCCAAAGCAAGCGCTTTGCTGAACTGAGCGTTGGCGATGTCTTTCCAGTCAAATGTCTTTTCAGCCATGATATACCTCTATTGTCTCCTTTGCACTTCAAAGACAATGTTGCGCGTGTCCGCGTCCTGAAGGCGCATCATGACGTCGCGCACAGCTTGGTAGCGGGTGTCTTTGTCCGTGCGGAAACAGACTTGCAGCGAGGGAATCTCCCTGGCCTTGGCCTGCATGGCATCGATGATCGAATTGTCATCCACATAGCGCGGAAAATCATCGATCAGGATCTCTTCTTTGAGTGTGATATAGATCGTCGCTGATTCATTGCGGGAAACGCGGTCTATGTTTTCAGAGGCAAACGGGAATCGCTCCCGTGGCACCCAGAATATTCTTTCCTGGACAAACACGGTCGAGACCATGAAGAAGAGCAGCAGAAGAAACGCTATATCCGACATTGAGGAGTTCGGAATATAGGCATCGGGCCTTTTTTTGCTTTTTATCTTAGCCATTTCTTCACGCTCCTATATTTGGGTTGAAATCGAGATCATGGCCCTGTCCCGATAGGTGACCAGATGATCAACCACCCGCACCATATCGTTGTACTTGGCCTCTGTGTTGGTTTTCACCAGAAAGAGCATTTTCATCTGTCTCACTTCCGGATCAGTGCTTTCCCGGTTCAATCTGTCCCGCATTTCGATCTTCTCCAGGATGAGCCTATTCAGTTCATCATCGGTGAAGGATCTGGGTTCCTCGGTGTTGATCTTCAAAAGCCCTGATTCGGTGATCTCGATGCGCGTCATTTCGAGTTCGGTGAGCTTCACCTCTGTGGTTTGCTGCTGTTCCGCCGAGACAGCTTTATTGAGCTGTACCTTAACACCTTCCTTGATGTCAAACTTCGTGGTTGCCATAAAGAAGATGATCAACAGGAAAGCGATATCCGACATCGAAGCGTTCGGAATTTCAACTTTTCGCTTCCTTTTGCGGCTGACTTTCATTATTCCCCCTTATCAGGACTCGATGAGGGCTTCTGTAACCTTCTCTGAGGCACGCTGCATATCTATGACGACGCCATCGACCATGGTTGTAAAGATGTTATAAAAGAACTGCACCACAATACCCACGGCCAGACCGGCCTGGGTGGTGATAAGAGCGATCTTGATACCGTCCGCGACGATCGTTGCATCCACGGAGCGGGCTTTGGAGATGGCATCGAAGGCCACGATCATACCGGTGACGGTACCGAAGAATCCCAGCATGGGAGCCAGGGTAATGGCTGTCGACATCTCCACAAAACCTTTCTCAAGATAGGACATCTCGATCATGGCCGCGTTTTCCATGCTTTTTTCCACGGCGTCGATGCCTTTGTCCGATTTGAGCAGGCCGGCATACACCACCGCTGCCACGGGGCCGCGGGTACTTTTGGAGAGCTCTGTGGCTTCCTTGATCTTCTTGTCCTTGAGCAGCGGAAGGATCTTGTTCAGATATTCGTTGAGGTTGATCTTGGCATACATCAGGGCGATGAATTTCCAGATGATATAGGCAATGCCGTAAATGGCCACTGCCAGTAGGGGCCACATCACCCAGCCGCCGTTGATGAACAAGTTGACCAGCGAACGTCCGAACAGGAACTCAGCGACTCCTTTCAGGCCGGAGTTTCCCTGCACTTCAGGTTCGGCAGTTTGAGCAAAGGCAAAGCTGGTGAGCAGCATGCCCATCAGCATAACTATCAGCATGATCTTCGAGAATCTGTTTCTCATTTTATTATTCCTCCATGGGATTTCTAGAAATTGAACGATACACCCAGCGTTACGCCGCGGTGGTTATTGGTAAAGGCAGGGTTCCGGATGGCTTTGTTATATACAAAGGCCACTTCGGGGTAGGTGTAGCCGGTGTTGGAATCGGCAATGATCTCTCCGGTGGAATAGGGTGACCCTGTTTTCGGATACACGGTTAGGATGTTTCTGTTCTGGAACAGGTTTTCCACATCGAGGAAGACCCTGATGTTCATTTTATTGGAGAGGGTGATGCCTTTGGTCAGGCGCAGGTTGGCCTGTTGGGTCAGATCCTTGCGCTTGCTGTTGGTATCCAGGAAGCTGGTGCCGATCTCGCTTTGCGGAGTGTAGGGAGAGCCGGAGGCAAAGCTCCAGTTCAGGTTGGCGCTGAAATCGTCAAGCGGCAGGATGTAATCGGTGAAGGGAATGAAGAACTCCTCTCCCCGTCCGATCCTGAAGGTATAGTTGACGCTCATGTTGTGGCGAACGTCCCAATCCAGAGGAAATTCGCGCAGGTTCGTAGCCTCATCCTGGATCACTGTTGTGGAATTGTTTCCCTGGGCCCAGGCCAGCGAATAGGCGATCGTCCAGGTGTTGAAATTGGACATCAGTTTTTCCAGCTGGATGTCTATTCCCCGCGCAGAGCCGTAGTCTTCCGAGATGAATTTATACCAGCTGATCTGAGGCTCGTTGGGATCGTTTTCCTTGATCGTGCTGACATAGTTGTACAGATTCTTGTAGTACGCTGTCATGTCGATTACATAGTCGTCGGAGAGTTGATGGGAAAGGCCGACCTCGTAGGTGACGGTGATCTGAGGTTCCAAATTCGTGTTGCCCACGGTTATGGCCTGATCAGAAACATTGGCGTCGGCCGGAGTCTTGGAAGTAAAGATGAACTGCATTTGAGGCAGCTGATTCTGATAGTTGTAGGCGAAGCGCAGTACGTCGCGGTCCGTGATCGGATGGGATACTCCCAGGCGGGGGGAGACCATTACCTGCAGGCGTTCGTCTTTGTCAAACTCCACGGCCCTGTATTCGCCGCTGTCCAGCAGCACCTTGTATTGGTCGCCCAGATACCAGAGGTCAAACCGCAGCCCGGCATTGACGATCATTCCCTCCCATTCCATCTTGTCCTGGACATAGTAGGCAATCTGCCAGGGGTCGGCCTGATAGCCGTCGCGTTTGCCGGAGGCTTCCTTGGCCGCGTTGAAATAGGCATCGGGCTTGTAGATTGGGATAATGATGCCGTCATCGGTCTCGTAGATGTCATGCAGTTCGGTTGGCTTAATGTAGATGGAATCGGCAGGATTTTCAGGATCAGGTATCCAGACCAGATCATCCATGTCGAACACACGCCTCAGGCTGGCCTGGAAGCGGTCTTCGTAGATATTCAGGAAGTTTTGCAGTTGGTTCTTTTTAATGGTGTGCTTGATCACTTCCAAACCGGTTTTGGCCAGATGGGTGTCGTTTATCTGGTATTCAAAGTCGGCCCTGGCATTCAGGGACGTGGTTTGGTCATCAACGAAGAATGAATAGATGGAGCCCGGGGCGTTGAAACCCGGGATCCGGCGTGGGTCTTCAACACTGGCGATGCGGTAGGTCCACATGTAAGCGGGCAGGAAATCCGCGTCGCTGATCCCGTCGCCATCGTAGTCCGGGCTATAGACGCCATCGGACAGGTTGCCGATGCCATCCACCGTGTTCCAGCCCTGATAACCCATCAGGACGTTATCCACATAGTCCTCGCCGGGATTGTCGGGATCGATCACCTGGTAGATGTAATTGTCCCTGTCGATGCCGCGCGGCCCTGAATTACTGTTTTTCTCGTAATAGCTTGCCTTCACTTTCAGGTTCATGGCCGAATTGAACACATGGTCATAGGTTCCGATATATTGCCTCTGCTCAGTTTGGTCAAAGGCATAGTGATGCAAGGCGTAGCGCCAGCTGTAAGCCAGGGGCAGGTTGAAGGAGCGGTCTCCTCTGGCGGCCAGGGTGAAGCGCTGAGTTGGGCTGAGCACATATTTGGTCTTCAGGTTCACATTGTAGGAGTTGTAATTACGGTTGCCCAGATCAAAGCCCAGGAAATTGTCCCTGATCTCGTAAGGATCATAGCGGGGATACTCATATTCAAGCAGTTGCCTGTAGGGATCTTGGTCTTCATCATGGTCTTCATCATAGAAAAGGTAGTCCTGCATCGGGTCGCCGATGTAATAGTCCTTCAGCCGTCCATCCAGCCATTCGCCTCCTCCGTTCATATAGAACGTAAGGCGTTCGCGCAGGTCCTCTCCGCCCAAAGGCCAGATGGGACCGCCGAAGGCGAACTTGATCACGTCGGAATTTCTGCCTTCGCCGATCAAATGGTCGGTATTGAATTCAAGCTTTCCCGAATAGAAGGCGTCCCCGTCCTTGGTGACAATGTTGATCACCCCGGATTGCGCGTTGCCATACTCGGCCGGGAAACCGCCGGTCATGACCTTCATGTCGCTGATGGCGTCGGTATCGACCTGCAGGGCGCTGCCGCCGTCCACAGGATCGGATACGGACATGCCGTCCACGGTGAAGTTTATCTCGTTGGCGCGTCCGCCGCGGATATGCAGCTCTCCGCCGATGTTGGTGACCCCCGCCTGCAGGGAAACGATACCGGCCACGTCACTCACGGAAACGTCGCTGATGCGGTCCATTTCGATCTGGCGCGAGGAGCCGACGCGGTCCTTTTCCACCCTGTCCTGCTCAGCCGTCACGACAACCGTGGCCAGACGGATCCCGGATTTGTTCATCACGGGGGATAGGTTCGCGGTCTGATCCACCTGGATGCGGACATCGTTGAAAGTATAGGTGTCGTAACCTATGAGCGAAAATCTGACCGTGTACATGCCAGGGGGGATGTTGATGATGATCGCGGTTCCCTTGTCGTTTGTCTGGCCTCCGGTTACGCGTCTGGTACCTTGCATAACGACCACATTCACAAACTCGATGGGTTTTCCTTGGTTGTCACGCACCCGTACCGCGAGGCGGCCGGTTGTGGCGGCATTCAGTATGGCGACGCCGCCAATTAACATTATCAGCAGGATCAATGCAAATCTACGCATCGATAAACCTCCCTTCTCGAATATCTTTTTTTTATTCACTTTATTATAAAGAACTTAGGGGTCGTGTCACTCGATATTTCTTCGTAAGTTGCGATTATCTGGCCATCCCAAAATCGTCAAGTGTTTTTTCGATTTCCCGCATTTTAGCCCCGGCCAGATTCGTTCATGGCAGCGTAACCAGCTATCTGTCTAACGGATGCAAATTCCCAAACTCAGTAATCAGCCTGAAATTTGGATTTCCGGTTCGGGAAAGCTTTCAGCCATAAAAACAATGGCCATCTTTAAAACCGATTAGCTGGGTCTTCATTTTGTAAGACTATTGCACATAGTGATTTTCACTAAGATTACCGGCATTGCTTGTCATCCCGGGCTCCGGATTCCCCGCGGAGGAGCGAAGCGAATTCGTGGGGTGGTTAACCCGGGGATCCAGTCTTTAACATCCCTATTACACGGGCAACCAGTAGTTTGGACCCTTGTATGCAATCAAGAACACTGGATCCCGGGTCAAGCCTGGGATGACAAGAGCCATTGCCGAGAGACATAAACTTGGCTTTGTGTGTATTATTCAATAGTCTTAAAGAGCAGATCAGCGCTGATTAAATCGGGTGGAAGGGTGGCGCTTGGGAACGCCGACGTCCTCGTCGGCGAAGCTCCGCAGGAGCGGCATATTTTAGCCCAGGGTGTAAACCCTGGGGGTATGAGGCGTTGATTTCACATATTTGTCAAAGCCCCACCCCACCATTGTTCGCGGCTCATTGAGAGCCGCGCACTTGGTGGGGTGGGGAATCCGGGGTAGGGAGCGTTATCTTTCCCATACCCAGGGTTTCCACCCTGGGCTAAGTTTTATCGCCCCTCCGGGGCTTCCGCTTCCTCCCCTTGCGGAGGATCGGAATCCTCCGGCTACATGGTTCCACCCTTCCACCCTTTTGCCCTTTTCCCCTTTTCCCCTTTCGAGTCACGCGTAACCCGTAACCCGTAACCCGTAACGCTTAACGCCTAAAACACCCCGGTCAGGTCGTCGTAGACGCTCACGCTGTCCAGCAGGTCGTTGTCGATCGCGGCCTTGAGCGTATCCACCACTCCCAGGCCCACGGTGCCGATGTCGCTGGCGGTCAGGCTGGCGAGGTCGACATGCTCCGAATCCGCCTTCTGCCAGGCGTACATCAACTTGATGAAGATGGCGTAGGCAGTGGGCGGCAGCTTGGTCTTGGGCACGTTCTGGGAGCCGTTGCGCTGGCTGTAGCTCTTGAGGTCGGCCTTGTAGTCCACCGAAGCCGCGGCGTAGAGCGTGCTCAGATTCCTGGCGATACTGCCCAGCAGCTCATTGTAAGCCGTCAGCGTCGGATAGACGTACTCGCGCCCGATGCAGAGCTTGCCGTCGCGGTAGCTGCCATAGACCATCTGGTCGATGGTGCCCGAGTAGGTGCTGATCCCGTACTTGAAGATAACCTTCATTTCTCTGTCCTCCTTTGGGGGATGCCCGATTTTCCCAGGGGAATTACATCCCTCCATATATATAGAGGATGAGAATCCGGGTGGAAGAGCGATAAATTTTAACCGTATTTTTGGCAGTTGGATAGCAGAGGGAAACAAAGAAATGCCAAAAACAGTTAAAAATTCTTAAATTCTTTTATGCCAGTAAGTTGGCGAAGCAAAAATTTTTCCACTGATTCCTTGACAGGATATTTGCCCTGAAAATAATGGCACCAGATTGGCAGTCCCAAACACTGGCTGCCAGTTAACCAGTTCATAGCGTGCGGATTGACCCTCGGCGGAGTGGCGGCGAAGCGCTCCAAAACGAGGTAACGCCATTATAGGCAGGCATTTAAGTCCCAGCGAAATACATGTGGCTGGCCAGGATTTGGCGCCTGCTTAGATTGTCTTTCAGGTTGGCGGTCGAACATGGAGGCTGCTAATATGCCAGTTCATAGAGTGCGATATGCCCCAATCCGGGGCCAAAAATAAAGAAAGCCGGAAGCGTTGGCGCGCTCGCGGCAGTTCTGTAACAGCAAGTGTTACCCTTTGATGAGCCAACACTTGCAAGCTTGCGTAAACTGTCAAGAAGTTTTTTCCGGGTTGTCCCTTAAGGGACAGGGGAAAATTTCAGTCCAGAGTGTGAAAACGCTTCCGGAAAGGAGACACAAATGGCGCCATTAATCGCGGCCCATCCTAAGTCCATGCCGGAAGCCGGTCTAACCAGCGCTTCCACCCGGGCAGTGCCCAGGCTGTCAATCAGCCGACTCACCCCCAAACCCTCAAGGAGGCTCAATGATTGAGGGCTCGAGTAACATTGGAAGCCCCTCGTCCCAGACACCGGAGCATTCTCTGCTGAAGCAGGCCAGGGAAGCCCTGGCCAGATATCGGGGTCTGACAGGCGCAAGGTTGGTGGAGAGCATACTGCCGGTTGAGGGCACGTCCCTCGCGGAAGTCATCTCCCCCGACCCCGAGTTCGTGTTGGGTGTGGCGCAGCCGCGCTACACCAGAGGCGTTCTGGTCGAACGCAAGGTCGAGATGAGCGATATGCGGGCTCTCGCGGATTATATCCAATGCTGCGAGAGGCTGAAAAAAAAGATCGCCGCCGACCTTGAACTGGGCCACGAGCGCGAAGCCGCATCAAAGCAGAAGGAATATGAGGACATCCTGCGGCACATCCGCGAGATCACGCATCCCGGCGGGGGGATCAAGTATTTCCCCAGCAGCGATACGAAGGATTATCAGCGGAAGTTCCAGGCCTTCAAATACCTGCTGCGAAAGCTGCGGATCTCCGATCCCGACGTGTATCACTACCTCAAAGATCACGTCCAGACCGGGGTTGAATTTCGCTGGATAGAAAGCCCTGATTGATCAGGCCAAACCTACAACCACAACAGGCGGGGAGCTTTCCCCGCCTTTTTTCCTTTCTGGGAAAGGTATTGTGGAAATATCGAAGAAGAATTCAAGAAATATTTCTGGCTCTCTTTCAAATCGAGTGGGTGATTGGCGCGTCAAATCCGGAGTGAACAACCGGCGGGTTACCGATCTTGAGAAGCGGCAAAGGCAGCAAGATTGCCTTCAGAAGCGGTCTGTGACCGCTGTGGCAAATCGGAATTTGCCACCCCTTCTTGCCCCTGATGAAAACCTGACCCACTCAGTTTGAAAGTGAGCCTTAAGATCCCCGTTTTCAGCCCCTCCAGGGGCCCCAGAGCACAGGCGGGCGGCACAAGCCCCCGTACCAGGAATGATAACAAGGAAGAGCTCCGGAGGGGCGGCACAACAACATCCAAGGCGGCACGCCATCCCGGCGGCACCAACTGCCAAAAAGCTATTTACTTATAAAGTGGTAGAACGATCGGCGGTAACCCCGCATCAACAACTGCCTGCAATACCACCCTGCGGAAATAGGACCAAACCAATTTATCCGCCTGGTTACCGAGAAATGTTTTCTTGATCTCTTCAATTTCCAACATAGCGGAAATCTCATCTTTACTCTGATGCCCAAAGATGATCAAGAAATCGAAATTGCCCTGAAAAATTTCGGTCTCTTGGTTTAAACCTCTAATCCTAAATCTCAAAGCCAGTGATAATTTATCATCATCCAGAATAAACTTCCCGGTTGTGCGGTTGATTCTGGCCTCATAGTTGGGCTGAGGTATAACGCAACCCTCTGCCAGTTTGAAGTCAAACTTAGGCATTATTATGTTTATCAACCTTATCTTACCAACCAGGTCTTGAAAAGTCCTTTGTTCTTGGGGCTCAGAAATCGTCATACCATCCCCTGGATAAAATGAACAGTCGTTTCACTTTCGACCTTAACAGCATCTATCGAATTAACCGGGTCAAAGGATTTTTCGAAACCTTTCATCTTATCACTTTGCTCCTGTACGTATCTCACAAGACCATCAATCAGTATCTGTTTGACGGATGAGCCAGAATCCAGGCAGAGGGATTTCGCCTGTTCTCTGTAATCTGCGGGAAGCTCGATTATAAAATCAGTATCCAATTTGATCAGCATGTCCTTTCCCAGAGCCTTGGCGTATTTCATCAGAAATGCGATGGTGGGTTTGGTATCATAGCTTTCGAAACGGGATACTGAAGTTTGCTTGGTACCCATTCTGACAGCTATATCCTCTTGGGTCAGGTTTTGCTGTATTCTCTCTCTCTTGAAATCAATTATCAAGTCTCTGAATTTGTAATGGGTGGCCAATCGGATATCATCCTCAGCCTCGGGCAAATAGGGCTGATATTCCTCAAACTCATAACCCTCTTTCTTCAAGCGCAGCATCTCTTCCTTGCGCTTGAGCAGTTCTTTCCGCTCCACGGTCGCTCCTTTTTTTTTTATAGCTGCAATTCTTTCTTGCGCTCTCGGGCGGTCTCAATCATATCGGTATCACCCGTTTTATACTCTGCACACAGCACATACAAGGTCTCCCCGTCCATACAAAAATACAGCCTGATCGTTCCTTGTTGGGATTTCCTTTTCCCGCGATACTCATACAATCCATCTTTCAAACTTGCGATTGTGCGGTTCTCCCAAGGCTTCCCAGCCTCATCCCTGATCATTTTTCTCAGGTATGAAGAGTCATATATCCGGCATTCTTCCATCCAGGTATCCATCTTTTCCCATTGAGACGGGGACTTCTTGTACAAGCCGTGTTGCACAAATCTGGCCAGCCCTGTATAGGGCTTCTTATCCGGCCGTCCTGGATAATAAACAATCTTCATCCATCTACCACTGCTATCAGATTACAATATAACGCGGGCGTTATATCTGTCAAGAGAAATCTGCGCAAAGTCAGCCTTGCTCCGTGCCAGTCCCAACCGGTGACGCGCATACTCTGATCTGCGGTTCCATCTGCTTGATTATCTCCATCGTCCTCACGCTCACGGTGCAGACGCGCATCAGCAGGTCGATGACAGTGTCCTTGTAGTCGGCAAAGCGGTAGGTGTTGAAGAGGCGGGCGATGGTGGGGTCTTTGGGTTTCTTTTCCTTGTATTGGTCGAGGATCCATTCCAGGGCGCTTCTGTTGCCGAGTTTGTAGTCCCAGGCGCTTGAGGGGACGCCGTGCAGGGAGCTGTGGTCATCCAGGAAGATGATCCCGGCCTCTTTATCGGCTTTGAGCTTGGCTTTGGGGGCAATGCCTTCCTCCGGCTCCCGGGAGCGCAGTTCCAAAGGCCAGGGCTCCGCGCTTTCAAAGCCGAGGTGCAGTTCCATCAGTTCTTGGCCCCAGCCCGCCCAGCGCCAAAAATCCTCCTGCCAGGGCAGGCGCGGCAGCGAACGCTTGAGGTTGATCTCATACTTGGCGCGGTAGGCGGGAGCGTGGAGCACCCCATAGACATAGTGGAAAATGTTCTCTTTGCCGATCCCCTCGTCCTGATAGTGGGCGCGGAACTCACTTAAAGCCCAGTCCGTGATGTTGTCATGGCGGTGGCCGTCTTTGTCAAAGCGATAGAGAGAAACACATTGGATAGGGTCTAATGAAAACATAGCAAGATTCAGAATGCAATCAGAAGATAAGGTAGCAAAATCTAGTCTCTCACCAGTAACAAATGATATCACTTTGTTCTTAACATAATCAAATCCAGTAGGGAAAATTGATTCAAACTGATAGGTTCTGTCTATCAGGACTTTATCATAATATACTAGTTTCTTTATAAATGGGCGATACAGGGATTTTAAAATTTTGCTCTTGTCAAATTGAAGCACTGTGTTGCGTTTCATGTGTTTTTCCAAATCACCTGTCCATTTGATTGATCTGTCAACAAAGTCATTGGATTGGGCATTCTGACTATTTTCATTCCATCTTTTTACCTCGGAATTATACAGATCACAAAGGAACTCAACTTTCTTGGTCATTGGTTCGCTATCAAAATCTATAAGCCAATCATCACGATGAGAACAAATGCCTAAAGAGTATAATGAAAATATTGCGTTCTGACTTTCACCGTTCTTTACCTGTTTGTCGGCTAGCGGGATTAGCCTATCCCAATCATTCTCCACCAGATTTATCCAGTTGCTATCTTTGTCGGGGATAACGTTATCGAAGGGGATATCTTTGATTTGATGGGTTGTAAGGTATTCTATCTTCTCATCCCTGGTGGCGCGGATATCTGTCGGATGAATATGGGAAATTCTGCATTTGTCAAAATCGCGATTCTTCTTTTTGACCAGCCACATCATTGATATGCCGACCATGGCCGCCAAACCGAAGATGGTGTGCTTTTCACCCAGGAAGATGCCATCTTTGCCGGATAACTCGCGGATATTGCCTCCCAAGTCGATGATATAGGCATACTGGAACTCGTCATTCACTATCTTGCGAAAGCCGTCAAAGGTGCGGGCATTGATATAGGAGTTGTTGGAGATAAAACAAATAATTCCATCCTCGTCCAGCCTGTCCATCGCCCAACGATAGAACCGAGCATACATATCATAGAGTTTAGTCATCTGGGCTTTGCTTTCTTTCACATAGGTCTCTTTGATGCGCTTATCCACGGCGGGGTATTCGCGGTTCTTGTTGTTTTCGTTCTCGTTCATCTGGTTGGCGTTGTAGGGCGGATTGCCGATGATGACGGAGATCTTGCGTTCGTTTTGTCGTTTGATGCGCTCTGTATTCTCGTCGGAGAGGGAAAAGATATCCAGCTCCGCGCCTTCGCGGAGGTTCAGATAGTTATCCAGGGTGTCCACAAAGCAGAGGTTTTCAAATTCGCAATACTCATTCATCTTCTGTTTGTAGGTGAATTCGATGTTGAGGTTGGCGATGTAGTAGGGCAGGATCTCCACCTCGTTGGCGTGGAGTTCGTGTTGGTATTTGTATTTGAGTTTGTCCCTTCCGATATGGTCGATGAGGTCGCAGATGAAGGTTCCGGTTCCGGTGGCGGGGTCCATGATCTCCACGCCTTTATCCTCAAGGCGCTTGCCAAAGTGTTTCTGAAGCAGGTAGTCTGTGCTTTCCACCATGAAGCGGACGATCTCGTTGGGGGTGTAGACCACGCCCAGGCGGTCGGCTTTCTTGGGATCGTAGCTTTTGTAAAAGGTCTCATAGACCACCTTGAGGAAGCGCTGTTTTTCGTGGTGGTCATAGATGCGGGCGGCCTGGGCGTTGATGGTGTCGTAATAGTGTTTGACGCGGGCCAGGGTCTTGTTGCGCACCTCGCGGGTGAAGAAGGTGTTGGTGAGGGCTTCCAGTTCGCGGGCGATGTTGTTTTCCCGGTGGAAGTGGGGCTCGTCGAAGATGGTGTTGAAGATATCCGCGGTGAGGATGTGCTGGATCACCATTTCGCGGATGTCCTCGGGGGTGATGGCGGGGTTGATCACGTCGCGGCAGAGCTCCAGGAAGGTGTCCCGGGCTTGCAGATAGGCGGAATTTGTCTCGGCGTTGGCGATGATGCTGTCGCGCAGGGCGGAAGTGACCTTGGGGATGTCCTCCTTGAAACTCTCAATTGCTTTGCGGAACTCCCGCACTTCGGGGCGTTCGTATTCCACAAAGTTTTTCAGGAGGTTGTCAAACTGGGCGGGGTTGGAAACCTCGGCCCGTTGGACCTCGATCCCGTTCTGGAAAAGGACCGCGGTGCGGCTGTCCTCAAAGAGAATGTTGTCCTGGGGATAGCCTTTCTCGAACTTTTTGACGATCTCCAGATCGAGGTCGTCGTATTCGTCCTTGCTCTCCCAATAGCCCCAATCCAGGCGCAGGCTGTCTTTCAGGGTTCCGTCGGGGATCACTGCCCTGCCTCTTTGGCCCTGGACCTTGATCTCGGGCACCAGCACCAGGTCTTTGGCTTTGGCGTAGGTGGAAAGCAGATTTTGAAAGGCCGCGCGGATGGAGGCCTCATTGGCTGAACCGCCGTAGTGTTTCAGCTTTTCCAGTTCCCTCAGATAGGTGTTTATCGCGATCTCGCTCATTTATCCCGCCAATATTTATTTCCTGAATTTATTCTCTTCTCCCGGCAAGGGGAATAATGTCAAGCACAAAATCCCCCCCCGGATTTGAATAGTTTGAATATTTCAACAGTTCCCCGCCTTACCACCCTGAACCGGGAGAGGATCTTGAAAGAGGACAAAACCAAAGCCTAAACGCAAGTATACTATGTATATATGTATGTAAATACTAATTCCTACTATTTTAGTATATATTATATATAACTACTATATATACCATATACTTATATATCCCTTACCTCTATCTTCTGGATCTGGCTCAGAAACCCCGTAAGGCGGGGAACTGTTGAAATATTCAAACTATTCAAAAAGGGGCCGGGAATACCGGCCCCCTGATTTTCATTTGCATCCGGCGCTCATTCGAGGTCAACGTCGATCAGCGCGGGATTGAGCGAATAGATCAGGCTGACCTTGTTGTGGTAGCCGGAATCCTGCTCGTGGCAGATCACTGCCTGCCTTTCGACCAGGCTTTCCATGGCCTGACGCAGTTCCCTCGAGGTAAGGCGTGTTTTACAGAGCAGCTTGGAATGCGCCATCTCGTTCCCCGGCGCCTTCTGCAGGATCCTCAGGATCTTCTTTTCGCTGTCCAGCTTGGCGTTCTCCGCCAGGGATTTGAGGAAGGGCTGGGTGTTCTGGAAGTAGTATTCGCAGAGGTACCAGGCCTCTCTTGAGGTCTGCTCGTCCACCCTGTTGCGGGCGAACCAGGCTTCGAGGTGGTCGTTGTCCCGCGCTTCGCGGATGTCTTGCCAGCGTTTGATGGCGAAGATCAGGATGCAGAAGCGCCAGAAGTAGTTGTCGAAGATCCTGGCGCAGTAAGCCGCCTGGGGATCGTTGGCATTGAGGGCGATGTTTTCCATCAGTTCGCGGTAGATGGCGTCCCGGAAGCCCCTTGCCGCCTCGTCCGCCAAGAGCTGCCGCGAATCGGGCAGGGAGCGGAATACCGACAGTGCCTCGTCCCAGGCGTGGAGCCGGGTGTCGAACTCCGCGGAGGGCATGCTGTCGAAGCGGAGCTCGTTCACGTCCACGTTCTGGATGATGCAGATGATGAACCTTTGCAGGAAGCCGCCGCGCTGGTCCGCCACCTCGCGCAGTTCGCGGAAGAACCAGTCCTCGGTGGTGGCACCCACGATGGAAAAGGCGGGCCGGCGGATGTATTCGTCGATCTCCATTTTCGCAATTGACCTGTCCTTGCCGTCGAACATGTCCGTGATCTCCTGCTTCATTCCGGCGTTGTAGGCCTTGCCCATTTCCTGCATCCAGGCGCTGAGTTCCATGTGCAGCAGCAGGCGGTTGGGATTGATGGCCAGCAGGTTGTACATCCTGGCCTGGGTCACCCGGGAGAGCTCGATGTCGCGCTCGTTCCTTTCTTTGGCGGTGAGTTCCAGGAGGCCGTCCTTGAAGGGCTTGAGCATCTTCATGGCCTGGTTGATCACGGTGGTTTTGCGGCTGACCGTGGAAGGCCCGATGATGGCCGCCCAGACGTTGCAGAAGTGCTTGGTGCCGGCGTTGTACATGTAGATCCGGTTGCCGATGTTGGCGGCGATCACGGGCAGGAAGGCTGTCAGCTTGGCCCCGTCCTGGGCGTCCGTGATCCTGCCCACCAGGTCGAGGTAGGAGTTGATCTCCCCGGGCAGTTGGGTACGGTCCAGGGGGATGTTCTGCGGCCGGCCGAAGAGTTCCAGCAGCTCGGGGAAGTCGGATAATGAAAGAGAATAAGGATCGTCAGGAAAACGAGGATTTTTAGGATCACAAGAAGTATGATCCTCATTATCCTTTTTTTCATCTAAATCTGCGTTCTCTTTTCCCGTCACCGCGTTGATCCAGCCGTGCTGTTCGGCGATCCAGAAGAGCGTGCCGATGTTCAGCCCGGGGTACTTTTTGAGGCGCTCCCAGCTTTTGGACAGGGATTCCGCGGTGTCCTCGTAGTGGGGATTGCCCGCGAACATCAGCCAATAGCGCTTTCCGTATTCGCCGAAGTGGTTGTAGAGGGCTATGCCGCAGCGGGACCAGTCGCGCCAGTCCAGCTTGATCCGGCAGAGGTGCTCGACGGCCGATCGGACCTGGTATTCCGTGGGATCGATGGATTTCAAAAGAGAATAAGGATCGTCAGGAAAACGAGGATTTTTAGGATCAAAAGACCTTAGATAGTCTTTATCCTCTTGATCCTCTGTTTCCTTTTTTTCCTGGCCCTCTTTTATCCCATCCTTTCCATCCTCTTTTTCCTCTGAATCCGCGTTCTCTTTTATCCCGTCCGGGTCGAAGGGTTCGGCACCCTCCGCGTCGATGAAATCCTCATCCCAGCTAACGAAGCAGGCGCGCCCCATGTCCGGGGTGTTGTCCGCCCAGAATCCGGTCCGGATATGCAGTTCCGAGCGCAGATGGGCCCAGACGCGGGCGTATTCCGCTTTGCCGGCGATGGCACGGGAAAAGGGGATGAGCACCTTCACGCCGTCGATGGGCGAACGGAAGATCCAGCGCGCCCAGGGGACGCTCATCAGGAGCTGTTCCTTGAAGGCGGCGATGTCCTCGATGCCATCGAAGTCAAAGACGATGCCGCTGGCTTCCTTGACGTTCTCCTCAGCCCGTTTGCCCTCGATCAGCGCGTAGGCGAACCAGGGCAGGCGGAGCTTCATTTGTTTTTGAAGTTGGGGGTCAGATTCCGCGCGGATGGCGTTGATTTCCTTTTTCCAGCCGCCGTTTCTCATGTGTTCCATCAGTTTCCCGATGGGCCGGTGCGCGAGCTTCTCCGGGCGCGTGATGCTGCTGCCGTAGGTGATCGCGTCTTGGGATTGGGTTTGGTCTGTTCTCATTTGAGGTACTCCAATTTTTTTATTGGAGGAGCGCTCCTCATTTATATAGAGGATGAGAATTGGCGCGGGGCTGGAGCATATTTTTTCGCGGAAACCCTATCTTTCTGCCTCTCAAGCCTTTGGAATTTCCGCTCCGCCTCCCCCCACCCGGATCCGCAAATTTTTTCCCCCAAGAGGGCGTTTTCTCATCCTCTATATATATGGAGGGACATTTTTTTAGAATACATCCCGCTCCCCGCCCGTATCTCAGAGGATCCCCGCCCGCCCGGCGAGCATCCGGCGGGAGACGGGGCAATGAACGATGAAGAATGTAGAATGAGGCGTTGTAACGTTTTAGCGTTGTAGCGTTTTAGCGTGGCTTCCGGTTGGCCGGTCTCTTTATCCGTTCAATCCGTATAATCCGTAGAATCCGTAGGAAAAAATAAAGGAGGAAAAAAATGAGAGCCTACTTCAAGAACATGCTGCTGGGCTACCAGGGCAAATGCGACGGCCTGGTCTACTACTTCAACCGCAGCCTCAACCGCGTGATCGTGCGGCCCCTGGTGAAACCCAGGCCCACAGAGAACTCCCGCCGCTTCGGGCGCATCGCGTCCAACCTCAAGGCACTACAGCCTTCCATCGGTTACAGGAGCGACCTGCGCGTGTACGTGGACATCTTCAACAGCCGCGTCGCCAATCAGGATGTGGTCCTGCAAAACTGGTACAACGCCTTCACGCGCCTGATGTGGAACCTGGCCAAGAGCGACCCCGGCTACATCGACCTCGAGACCATCACCCGCGCCCAGATCGAAGCCAACGACCTGCCCTGCCGCTCTGTCAAAAGAGCGGTCGAAGCGGGACTGCTTGATCCGGTCAATGGCTATGAGCTGCTGGATAGGGAGATGTGATGGGTTACGCGTTACGCGTTACGGGTTACGCGTTGTGTTGGTGTCCACGAATTACACGAATTCACACGAATTTGAAAAGAGAGCAAGGGGCCCACCAGGGGGTATGGTGTCCACGAATTACACGAATTACACGAAGGAAAGGTAAAAAGAAGGTGTCAGAATGAGCAGGAAAAAAAGAAGCGTCAGGATCAGAGGGCGCTCAGCCCACGATGACGACTTTTGACTCTGAAGAGCGGCTTTCGTTCACTTCGCCGATGACGAAGGAAGGCAGGGAAGCCATGAACTCGGTGGCAAAACCTGGATCCAGGACGGCGATCATGCCGACGCCCAGGTTGAAGGTTTCGAGCATGGCCGCGCGGCTGAGCTGGCCCGCGTCTTGAAGCCAATGGAAGAGCGGTGGCATCTCCTGTTCGGAATAGCTCACATAGGCTGTGAGCCCGTTTGGGATGACGCGTTTGAGGTTGCCGGGGATCCCTCCGCCGGTGATATGTGCCAACCCGTGCAAGCCCGGATTCTGCAGATGAGGCTTGAGCAGGGGCAGATAGCTTTTGTGGACGGCCAGTAACAACTCTGAAACGGTTGATCCCAGTTCGGCGATATGGCTGTCCACGCCGAGGCCCAGATGTTCAAAAACGACCTTGCGGGCCAGCGAATAGCCGTTGGTGTGCAAACCGGAACTGGGGATCCCGATCAGGATATCGCCTTTGTGGATTCGGTTGGCGGGCAGGAGGTGCTGCTGGTCCACAGCCCCGACGATCGTTCCCACGAGGTCAAAATCGCCGCCCTGATAGATGCCTGGCATTTCCGCCATCTCCCCTCCGATCAGGGCGCAGGAATTTTCCTGGCAGGCTTTGACCATGCCGGAGATGATCTTTTGCACGTGTTCGGGATCCAGCCTGCCCATTCCGATGTAATCCAGAAAGAACAGCGGCAGGGCGCCCTGCACCAGGATGTCGTTGACGCAGTGGTTGACAAGGTCCTGGCCGATGCTGTCGTATTTTCCCGCCATGATGGCCACTCTCAGCTTGGTGCCCACGCCATCGGTGCTGGCCACCAGGATCGGGTCCCGCAGAGAGGGTTGATGGAATCTGAACAGCCCGCCAAAACTGCCCAGGTCGCTCAATACATCGGCACTGTAGGTGCCTCTGACCAATTCCTTGATGTTTTCAACGGTGCGTTCCCCGGCCTGGATATCCACGCCTGAGCTGCGGTAATCAAGATCTTTGTCGGACATGCTTTTAGTTCTCTTTTCGTACTCAAGCCCAGTTTCTGAGCTGGTGGACCTTTTTCTGCAGGGTGGATAGATCCAGGTTGATGATCCCCTCAACGCTGAAAGCAGCTACATTCAGCGCCGCAAGCACGGTCCCGAAGCGGACTGCGTTGCGGATCGTGTTTTTGCCAAGCTCTTGCTGAGTGGCGAGATAGCTCATGAAAGCGCCGGCGAAGCAATCTCCCGCTCCGGTGGGATCCTGCACCTGTTCGACGGGGTAGGCTGGCGCGAAAAACAGGTCATCGGGCAAAACCGTGACGCTGCCATACTCGCCGCGTTTGATCACCACCGCTTTCAGGTCTTGGGCGAGCAGTTTTTTGGCCGCGGTGAAAATGTTCTCCAGGCCGGTGTACTGGCGGATCTCTTCCTCATTGATGAAGAGGATGTCCACCCTGGCGATGACCTTGGCCAGGAGTTCGGGGCAGCGGGTGATCCAGTAGTTCATAGTGTCGCAGGCGACCCATTGGTAGCTTTCGATCTGATCCAACACCTGCATTTGGAGGAGGGGGTGGATATTCGCCAAAAGCAGGCTGCGGCAACATTTGCAGGAATCGGGAAGTTGCGGGGAAAAATCCGCGAAAACGTTCAGTTCCGTGCTCAGGGTGTCCGCCTGGTTCCAATTCTGATACTTGCCACTCCAGCGGAAGGTTTGGCCGGGCTTGGTTTCCAGCCCGTCGAGGTTCACGTTGTGGGCTTTGAGGAGTTCGATGCCGCTGGCGGGATAATCCTCGCCGATCACGCCCACGATCTGGGTCGGGCCAAAATAGGAGGCGGCCAGGGAGGCGTAAACCGCGGAACCGCCAAGCGCGTCCTCGACTTTACCCTGCGGGGTTTCGATCGTATCCAGGGCGACCGAGCCGACGATCACCAGGCTCATCGTGTGTCGCCTTCAGCAGGGGTTTCATAGATCTCCATTTCGCCGGAGGGCTGCTCCGCGTTTTCCGGCTCAATATACTCGGCGTCTGGCGCGGCCTGCATTGTGCCGATCCTATTCAGTTGGTTGATCAGGATGATCAGCGCCACCAGGATCAGGATCATGATGAGCAGCTTTTTCCAGTTATAGGACTTCTTTCGCCGGTCCTGCCAGCGTTCGCGGTATTTATCCTGGATCTCTGTCATGGGGATTTCCTCTTCAGGGTGTGAGTTCTTTCAGGAAAGCCGCAAACCGGGCGACGCCTTTTTGCAGGTTTTCCATGGAGTTGGCATAGGAAAAACGGACATTGTCGCCGATCCCGAAGGAACCGCCGGAAACCAAAGCCACATGGTGTTTTTCCAGCAGGACCTCGCAGAATTTGTCCGAATCCGTGATGCCCTGGTTGTTGTTTTTCAGATACCAGCCTATGTTCGGCATGATGTAGAAAGCGCCCTGGGGCTTGAAACAGGTGACATGCGGCAGTTTGCTCAGCTCAGAATAGAGATAGTCGCGCCGGGCCTCAAATTCCCTCCGCATCTTCTCGATCGAGTCGTCTTCTTCGTTCAGGGCGGCCACGCAGGCTTTCTGGGTGATGGAATTCACACAGGAGGTCGCGTGTTCCTGCACCCTGCCGGCAGCCGCGATGATGTGGGCGGGCCCGGCTGCGTAGCCCAGGCGCCATCCCGTCATGGCATAGGCTTTGGAAACTCCGTTGATCACCACCGTGTGTTCTTTCATCTCCGGGCTCAGCGAGGCTATCGAAACATGCTTGACGCCGTCATAGACGAGCCGCTCATAGATCTCGTCTGAGATCACCAGGATGTTGTGCTCCAGGCAGATCCCGGCAATGGCTTCCAGTTCGGCACGGCTGTAGACCGCTCCGGTGGGGTTGTTGGGACTGTTGAGCAGCAGCGCTTTGGCGCAGGGATTGGCCGCGATGGCCTCCTTCAATGAAGCCGCGGTGATCTTGTAGTTGTCAGCTTCCTGAGTGGGGATGCAGACCGGTTCCGCGTTGGCCAGCATCGCCTGATAGGGGTAGCTGACCCAATAGGGAGAGGGCATGAGCACCTGGTCCTGCGTGTCACAGACCGCGATCAGGATGTTGAGGATGGAAGCCTTGGCCCCGGGGGAGACCAATATCTGTTTGGGTTCGTAGGTCAATCCATTGTCACGCAGCAGCTTGGCGCAAATGGCCTGGCGCAGTTCAATGATCCCCGCGTTGGCCGTATAGCGGGTGAAATTGGCGTCGATGGCGGCGTGCGCGGAGGCTTTGATATAATCCGGAGTGTTGAAATCGGGCTCTCCGACCCCGAAATTGACCACATCGATCCCGGCGGCCTTCATTTCCTTGGCTTTGGCCGAAAGGGTGAGGGTGGGAGAAGGTTTGACCAGTTTCACCCGATTGGATATTTTGATTGCCATGCCTGCCTCTCTATTTGTTAGCCATGAGCAGAACCAGGACGCAGGTGTGGACAATGTCGTCCCTGGAACTGCCGCGCGAAAGGTCGCAGACGGGAGCCGCCAAGCCCTGGATGATCGGACCGATGGCATCCGCCTTGGCGAGGCGCTGAACCAGCTTGTAGCCTATGTTTCCGGATTGGAGGTCAGGGAAAATGAGCGTGTTGGCATACCCCGCGACCTTGCTTTGGGGGGCTTTCATTTTGGCGATATGGGGCACGATGGCCGCGTCGAGCTGCAATTCCCCGTCAAAATCAAAATCCACACCGCGTGCGGTGAGGATTTCCTTGGCGCGCTGAACCTTTTCCACCATCTCGTGCTGCCCGCTGCCCATGGTTGAAAAAGACAGCAAGGCAACCTTGGGCTCGTCGCCTATCAGGGCCCTGCGAGTGGCGGCAGTGCTGATCGCGATGTCGGCCAGTTGTTCCGCGTCCGGATTTGGCACCACGGCGCAATCGGCAAAAAAGTACACCCGGTCCTCGTTCAGGAAATCCAGCACCAGCATGATGAAGCAGCTGGAAACGGTTTTCAGGCCGGGAAGAACGCCCACGATCTGCAGCGCGGCCCGCAAGACATCCGCGGTGGTGTTCACAGCTCCGGCGACCATGCCATCCACAATGCCGAATTTGACCAGCAGCGAGCCGAAACAGATCTCATCGCGTACAGTTTTTTCTGCCTCTTCGCGGCTTACACCCTTATCTTTACGCTTTTCATAATAGAAATCCGCGAATTTGCCGATGTCAGGATAATTATCCGGATCATAGATCGTGGCGCGGCTTAGATCCAGGCGAAGGCTGCGCGCTTTGGCCAGGATCAGGTCCGGTTTGCCGACCAGGGCAACCTCTGCCAGGTTTTCTGAGAGGACGATTTCAGCGGCCTGCAACGTTCTTGCATCCAGGCTTTCAGGGAGGACGATGCGCCCGCCCTTGTGTCTGACCTTGTTTTTTAACTCTTGAATGATGTCCATTTTATTCTCCAGACGTTTCATTTTCCAAAACTATGCGGGAGATGTCGGCCACCCGCAGAAATTCTGTCTTGATCAGGTTCAATAAGGCGTAGCGGTTGTCGCGCAGGCCGGGATCCTCACAATTGACCAGCACCGCGTCGAAGAAACGATCGATATGTTTGCCGAAACCGACCAATAGATCGATCGCGGCACTGTAATCCGAGGTTTCCAGACTCTGCCCGATCGACTGTTGCAGCTTGAGCAGGGAGTCATGCAGTTCCCGCTCTTCCCTGATCTCCAGCTTTGCCAATGAGATCGGGGCGAAACTCTCCACTCCGCCAATGATGTTGCTGACTCGCTTGAATCCAATTACCAGGCGTTGGAAATCCTCTCTGGTCCTGTAATCCTGCAGGGCAAGGGCGCGGTGTCTGAGATCGGGCAGATCGCCCAGCGAAAGGTGCATGACGCTGTCGATCACGTCGTAATCGATCTGCAGCTGTTTGAGCAGCCATTCCACACGCTGGCGGAAGAAGTTTTGAACATCCGTTTCAGCGCTGGGAAAAAGAGGAGTTTGGGCTTTGACCAGGGTCAGCGCGTGGCGCAACAGCGCCGAAAAATCCAAGCCCCAACCACGATCCACGATGATCTGCACCACTCCGTTGGCGGCCCGGCGCAAGGCAAAGGGGTCGGTGGAACCAGTGGGCAGCAGCCCGATCCCGACGATGCCGCAGACGCTATCCAGCTTGTCTGCCAGCGCAACGATCGCTCCGGCAAGGGTTTGGGGCAATCCGTCATTTGTCCCGCGGGGCAGGTAATGTTCGTATATGCCTTCGGCCACTTCTTCCGGCTCGCCGCTGGCCAGGGCATATTGTTTGCCGATGTAGCCCTGGAGTTTGGTGAATTCCTTTTCCCCCAGCATTGTGGTGACGAGGTCCGCTTTACAGAGAAGAGCCGTACGCAGGGCAAGTTGTGTTGCCTCGGTGCCCAGATTCAATTCCTGGCAGAGGAATCCGGCGATCTTGCCGATCCGGGCGCTTTTATCGGCCATGGTGCCAAGCTTGGATTGAAACACAACCTCACTCAAGCGGGGCAGATAGCTCTCAAGGGGCCGGCCCGTGTCTTCCTGGTAATACCACAGAGCGTCTGCCAGCCTGGCGGCGACCACTTTTTCGTTGCCTTTGCGGATCAGCGCGGCATGCTCACGGTTGCCATTGGAGACAAAGACAAATTTGTTGCTCAGACTGCCTTCCGGCGTTTGCACCGCAAAGTATTTCTGGTTCTGGCTGATGGTGGAGGTAATGATCTTTTCCGGCAGCTTGAGAAACTCCGGGTCAAATTCTGCCAGAACGGCGGAAGGATATTCCACCAGGTCTGTGACTGTATCGGCCAGCCTCGCATCGGGGACGACCCTGAGATCCGTTCCCCGCAAAAGATTGTCGAGTTCGCCGGTCAGAACTGCGTGGCGATCCGTGCGGTCTGCCAGAACGGCGTTTTCTTTCAAGATGGCAAGATAAGATCCTGGGGAGGGTATCGCCAGTTTTTTCCCCAGCCCCTTGTACCGGTTTCCGAAAGTAAAATTACCGCTGTCCATGCCAGCAATCCGAACCGGTATGACCTGCTCTCCCCAAAGCGCGCACAGCCAGCGCAGGGGGCGTGAAAAAGCCAGGCGGGGATCGTTCCAGACCATGGTTTTGGGAAATGGGATGCGGGGGATCAATTCCCCGATCCATTCTTTGAGGATCTCCGCGCTTTCCCTGCCGGGCTGGACATAGCTCAGGGCGATGAATTCGCCTTTTTCGCTGCTTTGGATGTAGAGGTCCTCCGGTTTGGCAGAATTTTTCTTCAAAAAACCCAAAGCCGCCGGCAGCAGGTTACCCGCCTCATCATAGGCGATCCTTTTGGCGGGTCCTGTCTTCGAGACCTGGATGTCAGCCTGTTTTTCCTGGACCGACCGGGCCAGCAGGAACAAACGGCGGGGAGTTGAACTGGCCTGAGACGAGGCACATTCCAGAGCCGAAATCTGCATCAGCTTGGCAAAGGAATCGCGGATGAAGTCCATTGCCGGCCCCAAATGGGTGGCCGGCATCTCCTCAACCCCGATCTCCAGCAGAAAGTCACGCATCTCAGCTAAACCATGTCAACTTTCTTTGGGATCGTCAAAACTCGAGGCTGAGGCTGAGCTGATTGACCAGGCCCAGATCCCCGTATGAGGACAATCCATAGTCAACGCGATAGTTGCGCCATTTCCATCCGGCCCCCAGGGAAAATCCGGAAAGGAAGGCCAGGCTTCCGCCGTTGTAACCGTCGCCCGCGTTGGAGCGGAACCCGCCACGCAGGTCCAGAGAGGGATGGATCGCGTATTCAATGCCCGCCTTGGCGACGATGTCCTCGCCGTCGGCCTTGCCTATCTCCAAGCTGGAGAAGAGCTTGGGATTGAATTGATAGCTTAATCCGGCAGCTATGGTGAAGGGAAGTTTTTCCTTGTATTTGCCATCGGAATAATAGGTCAATTGCGCGCCCAGGTTTCTCAAGCTGACGCCCACCTTCACTTTTTCATTGTCTGGATGGTGGATGATGCCCAGGTCGATCAGCGCTGCGATGGCGGAGCTGTCGTCGATCTGGTCATAGACCACTTTCAAGGTCCCGCCCGCGTCGAGCGCGTCGGAGATATATTTGGCCAAAGACGCGCTGGCGATCAGGTTGAAGGCCCCAAAGGTCTCTTCCATGTCGATCAGATCGCCGTTTTGGTCGATCTCGGTGCGGTCAAAACTTCCCATGTCCAAATATTTGAGCGCGAAACCCCAGGCCGTGAATTTGTGTTTGGGATAAAGCAACTGCAATTGGCCGCCCTGGGTGTCCAGGAATGAATTGGTGTAGGTGCTGCCAACCTCTTTGTTCTGGATGCCGAGGATGGCGGCCGGATTGAAGTGGATCCCATCGGGATTTCTGGCTTCCCCGGCCAAAGATTGACCCATGGCGATGGCGCGGGCGGAGTGGACAGTTTTCAGGGCGGCGAATCCGGTCGTGCCGGCATTGTCGTTCACTGCCCAGGCCGGAGTTAGGACAGCGCTAAGAGCTAAGGCTGTCAGTAATGATATCTTGGATTTCAATGACTTCATTGTACAATTCCGTTTCATCGCCTGCGTTGATCAGTTTGTCGCGGTTCTCATCCTGGCGCAGGTATTCCGAGAGCGAGCGCAAAATCCGCATGTATTCTTTGTTGGAGCTTTGGGGAACGGCGATCATGAACACCAGTTGCACGGGCAGGCCGTCCACGCTGTCGAACTCCAGGGGGCTGCGGATCAGACAAACCGCTGTCTTCAAACAAGCCACGGTCAGATCGCGGGCGTGCGGGATCGCCACACCCTTGCCGATACCGGTGCTCATGATGTCTTCTCTGCCGCGGACTGCGGCCAAAAAACGATCGGGAAAGCTCAGGCAGCCGCTTTCCGCCAACATCGTGGCCAGATAATTCAGGCAGTCTGCCTTATTCTCGAATCCGTCGACGATCTTCACAAGGTCGGGTTGAAAAAGTCTGTCCATCTTCTCACCATATTTTTAGTAAGTAACATGATTTTACAGGGTCTGATTCCGTCAACCAAATTCTGCGCAACTGCGCCGCTCATGGCGCGAAAACGTCCCCAACACTTTTGCTGCAAAGGTGAAAAGCCCACTGACAAGCCCTTCTGCCAGTCGATTGGAAAAAGTATAAAGTATCACCCAAATCTGCAAATGGATATCACCCGTCACAGTGGTCGTAACTGTTTATCGGATTGTGAGATAAATATGACTGGCTTCGACTGTGTCACAGTGGTCGTTGGACGTTTTTGGACGTTTCGGTATCAGGGTTTATGCAAATTTGTACTCATTTACGGGTATTTTCAGACCATCGAATTTTGGAAAACTATTAGCTCATTTTTTACGCTGCGCCAGTAGTGCATTTACCGGCATCAGTAAATAACTCCCGGTCTGACCTGGGGCCGTAAATAGGGTTCACAAGTCTTAACAGCAGAAAACCTGGTTATCTCTGAAGATTCAGTAACGCAAAATGATACTTGATCTTGATACAGTGATAGAGTAGAATGTTCTTTTTTCAAGCTAGATACCTGGCTTAGCTGAGTTAACAGATTTTTTCTGCTTTACAGAATTACCCTTGAAGACAAACTGGACTTTACGTATGGAATACCTAGTTCAGACAAAATATCAAGAAGGAATATGGATGTATGGCTTCGAATAAGACCCATGGTTCTGTTGCAGATTCGGTTAAGGAAACCGATATCTATATCCTGTTGCCAGAAATAGAGCAGCAAGGAAAAACCATGTTTGCACAGAAGTCAGTAGTCGCAGATGTAAACAAGGCTTTTATGAAAATCTGTTTAACGATTGGAGAAGTTGAATCTACTCCTTCTAAAACCACGATGTTCGAATGGGCTGTGGAAACATGCTTTTCAGAGCTATTCACTTTCTGCCGCAATACTGTATTCAAACGATGCAGAAACCTGCCGTTGTCAGAGGAAATAGCCCAGGAGAGCATACTATGCTTGCTAAAAGAAAATAGCGACATCGAGCAACTCAAACCATGGTTGTTCAGACCATCCGACAATTTTGTGTTCGTGCGTTTTATTGATTAAACTCTGTCATCTTTTCCAGTATCGACTTCAGCTCCAGGAAAGAATACATCAGCTTGCCCCTCTCGAGGGGAAGACGATAGTTTTCCGGTTTTTTGTAAACTCCGGCAAGAGCATTTTTACCACATTCTTCAACTTCGATGCGATTCTTGGTATTGAACTTAAACTTAACAGTCGCTAACAATGGGCCTTCAGAGGGATTAAGACAGAAAACATAAACATAGTAGAGATCTCCTCCCTTATACGCAAGATCCCAATAATCGACAGCTGTTATGCCTTCGAATACTTTGCGCAGTTTTTCCATGCTTACTTCAGAAGAATACTTCTTCATGGTATTGAGTGATTCATCATCCCAAATTTTGGTCATGCTGTTAACAAAGCGCTTGAGCACCATATACTTTTGATAAGGAAGGATTTCCAGTCCCGCTTCCCAGCCGGATTGGCGCAAATAGAGGCTTTTCAGATCATGTTTTATCTTCACGCTTGCCTTTTTTGCCTGATCGAGTGTGATGTCTTTGACCCTTGCGTACTCCTGAAGGTCACAGCAATACCTATGACATCAGAACAACCACTGATACTTATAAGACCGTTGAATAATGCACCCACGCTTCGGTTGAGATGAATTCACTGTATCCCACATAAGCTTTTCTGTCCCGACAGGCCTTTTTTGGTCTATTTTTGTGCTTTTGCCTCTCTAATGTCCTTT